>JAJZVE010000601.1 GCA_021845835.1 Pseudomonadota bacterium
CGACAACGGCCCCGGCATCCCCGACGACATCCGGCCGAACCTGTTCGATCCGTTCGTGACCTCCAAGCCGTCCGGCAGCGGCCTCGGTCTTGCTCTGGTGGCCAAGATCGTCGCCGATCACGGCGGTCTGGTGGAAGTTGACAGCCGGCCCGGCCGCACCGAATTCCGCCTGCATCTGCCCGTCGTCCACGACGAGGCGGAAGGGAGCTGACACATGACGCCGCCGACGGTGCTTGTCGCCGACGATGACCGTTCGATCCGCACCGTGCTGACGCAGGCGCTCGGCCGCTCCGGCTATCAGGTGCGCAGCACATCGAACGCGGCGACGCTGTGGCGCTGGGTGGAGGAAGGCGAGGGCGACCTGGTCATCACCGACGTGGTGATGCCGGACGAGAACGGGCTCGATCTGATCCCGCGCATCCGCCGCGTACGGCCCGACCTGCGCGTCGTGGTGATGAGCGCGCAATCGACGCTGCTGACCGCGGTGAAGGCGGCGCAGCGCGGCGCGTTCGAGTATCTGCCGAAACCCTTTGACCTGCAGGAGCTGCTGGCGGTGGTCGCCCGCGCGCTGGCGGCACCGGCCGCGGAGGTGTCGGCGCCGCAGGTCACGGTACGCGACGCCGACGAGAAGCTGCCGCTGATCGGCCGCAGTGCGGCGATGCAGGAAATCTATCGCACCATCGCGCGGCTGACCACCGCGGACCTGACGGTCATGATCAACGGCGAGAGCGGCACCGGCAAGGAACTGGTGGCGCGCGCGCTGCACGACTACGGGCGGCGGCGTGGCGGGCCGTTCGTGCCGATCAACATGGCGGCGATCCCGCGCGAACTGATCGAGAGCGAGCTGTTCGGGCACGAGCGCGGCGCCTTCACCGGCGCCACCAACCGCAATCTCGGCCGCTTCGAGCAGGCCAACGGCGGCACGCTGTTCCTCGACGAGATCGGCGACATGCCGCCGGAGGCGCAGACGCGCCTGCTGCGCGTGCTGCAGGAAGGCGAGTTCACGTCCGTCGGCGGACGCCAGCCGATCCGCGCCAATGTGCGCATCATCGCGGCGACGCATCGCGACCTGCGGCAGGCGATCCGCCAGGGATCGTTCCGCGAAGACCTGTTCTACCGGCTCAACGTGGTGCCGATCCGGCTGCCGCCGCTGCGCGAACGGAGCGAGGACATCGCCGACCTGGCGCGGCATTTCCTCGACCGCGCGCGCGCCGAGGGATTGCCGGCGAAGTCGCTGGACGCGGGCGCGGTGGAGGCTTTGCGCGCGTATCGCTGGTCGGGCAATGTGCGCGAACTGGAGAACGTGATGCGCCGGCTCGCGGCTTTGTGTCCGGACGAGGTGATCGGCGCCGCCGCGGTGCGCGCCGAACTCACCGACGCCGAGCCGCCGGTGCCGGTGCCGGCGCCGGACGGCGTGCCGTCGGCGGCCGAGCCGCTGGGGCGCGCGGTGGAGCGGCACATCCGCCAGTTCCTCGCCGCCTATCGCGACGGCGTCACGCCGGCCGACATGTACGATCGCGTGCTGGCCGAGGTGGAGCGTCCGCTGATCCAGATGACGCTGGCGGCGACCCGCGGCAACCAGATCAAGGCGGCGGCCATGCTGGGCCTGAACCGCAACACGTTGCGCAAGAAGATTCGCGACCTGGAGATTCCGGTCGTGCGGGGGATTGCCTGATTACCGGGGATCGTCGGTCAGAGATTGGGCGGGGGGCGGTGCGCGTGCGGCGCTGCCCCCTCGCCCGGTGCTCCGCGCCCCCGTTTGCCGCGCGCGGGAGCGGGAAGGGCGCACGGTCTTGCTTCCCCTGCCTGCCGGCCTGGGCTGCCGCCAGATCGGATAGCGTTTTCCCATGAACGCGCTGTTCCCCCGCCCGAATACCCCGCCGCCGGACGGCGCGGCGCCGCGGCGGTGGCACCACGCCGCGCGGTTGCGCGGACTGGTGGAGACGCTGCTCGGCAAGGCCGTCACGCTGGTGCTGGCGGCGGTCGCGCTGGTGCTCGGCATCGCTACCTTTGCGACGCTGGCCGGCGGGCTGCCGATGGTGGCGCAGCCGCATCGCGTGCTGGCGATGGTGGTCGCCAATTTCGTCGTGCTGCTGGCGCTCGGCGCGGTGCTGGCCGGCCGGCTCACCCGCGTCTGGGTGGAGCGGCGGCGCGGCTCCGCCGGATCGCGGCTGCATGTGCGGCTGGTGTTCCTGTTCAGCGTCGTCGCCGTTACCCCCGCCATCGTCGTCGCCGTGTTCGCGGCGTTCTTCTTCGATGTCGGCATCCAGTCCTGGTTCAACGACCGCGTGCGCACGGCGCTGCACGAAAGCCTGCAGGCCAGCCGCGGCTATCTGGAGGAACACCGCAACAACATCCGCGCCGACGCGCTCGGCATGGCCAACGACCTCGCCCGCGCCGGCAGCCTGCTCGCCAACGATCCCAACGCCTTCGGCGAGGTGCTGGCGACGCAGACCGCGCTGCGCGGTCTGACCGAGGCGCTGATCTACGAACCCGTCACCGGCCAGACCATCGCCGCCGCCGGCCTGATGTCCGGCATCGGCGTGACGCCGCCGCCGGCCTGGGCGTCCGAACAGGCCAAGGGCGGCGACGTGGTGGTGCTCGGCAGCCCGGATTCGACGCGGGTGCGCGCCGTGGTGGCGCTCGATTCGACGCCGCAGCTGATGCTGCTGATCGGCCGTCCGGTCGATCCCGCCATCCTCGACCATATGGCGCGCACCGAGAAGGCGGTGGCGGAATACAATCGGCTGGATCAGAACCGCTCCGGGCTGCAGGTGACGCTGGCGCTGATCTTCGCGCTGGTGGCGCTGCTGATGCTGCTGGCGGCGGTGCTGATCGGCCTGGTCATGGCCAACCAGATCGCGCGCCCGATCGGCCGGCTGATCATGGCGGCGGAGCGGGTGCGCGCGGGCGACCTGGCGGTGCGCGTGCCGGAAGTGGCGAGCGGTGACGAGGTGGCCGGGCTGTCGCGCGCCTTCAACCGCATGACCGGCCAGCTCGCCGCGCAGCGCGCCGAGCTGATGGACGCCTACAGCCAGATCGACAGCCGCCGCCGCTTCACCGATTCGGTGCTGGCGGGCGTTTCGGCCGGGGTGATCGGCCTGGACGCCAACGGCGGCATCGAGCTGCCCAACCGGGCGGCGAGCGAGCTGCTCGGCCTCGACCTGCTGTCTGCGATCGGGCGCAAGCTCGGCGAGGTGGTGCCGGAATTCGCCGCGCTGATCCGCGCCGCGGGCGAGGCGCCGGACCGGCCGCACACCGCGGAACTGCAGCACGGGCGGGCGGCGCGGCGGCGCACGCTGCTGGTGCGCATCGGTGCCGACCGCACCGCCGCGCTGGGCGAGGCGGCGCACGGCGAAGGCCTTGGGCGCGGCTTCGGCTTCGTCGTCACGTTCGACGACATCACCGAACTGCAGTCGGCGCAGCGCAAGGCTGCCTGGGCCGACGTGGCGCGGCGCATCGCGCACGAGATCAAGAACCCGCTGACGCCGATCCAACTGTCCGCCGAGCGGCTGAAGAAACGCTTCGCCAAGGAAATCGCGTCCGATCCCGAGACGTTCACGCAATGCGCCGACACCATCATCCGCCATGTCGGCGACATCGGCCGCATGGTCGATGAGTTCTCGGCGTTCGCGCGCATGCCGCAGCCGTCGATCAGGCCCGAGGACGTGGGCCGGGCGGCGCGCGAGGCGCTGGTGCTGCAGCGCCAGGCGCATCCCGAGATCGCCTACCGGACCGACATCCCGGAGCGTGGGCCGGTGGCGCCGTGCGACCGGCGGCTGCTCGGCCAGGCGCTCACCAACCTGCTGCAGAACGCTGCCGATGCGGTCGCCATGCGGCCGGGCAGCGGTCGCATCGAAGTGAGCGTGCGTGCGGACGACGCCGAGGTGACAGTCGC
>JAJZVE010000602.1 GCA_021845835.1 Pseudomonadota bacterium
CTCGCTCATCTCGAGCTGAATCGAATTTGGCGGGACGAAACCGAGGAACGTGGTCTGCATCGCCCCGGCAAGCCCCGCAATTCCCCCGCAGAGCGCGATGGCCGCGATCTTGAACAGACGGATATTGTAGCCGAGCGCATCGGCGCGTTCCTCGTTCTCGCGGATCGCGCGCAGCACGGAGCCGAACGGCGAGGCCGCGATGCGCTGGGCGGCCAGGAACACCAGAAAGCAGGTCACGGCCAGCGCGGCATAGACGGCGGTGGCATTGTCCAGCCGCCCGAAGCCGGCGAGCAGCGGCGGGGTCGGCACCTGGGGCAGGCCGTTCTCGCCGCCGGTCACGGAGGGCATGGCGAGCACGGCGAAATAGCCCATCTGCGCGAAGGCGAGCGTGAGCATGACGAAGTAGATGCCGCGCCGCCGCACCGAGGGGAAGCCGAGCACGGCGGCGGCCAGCGCCGCCAGCACCGCGCCGGCAACGAAGGCCGGAATCGTGCCGACCGCCTGCGTCTTGAGCAGCAGACCGGCGGCATAGGCGCCGATGCCGAAATAGAGGCCCTGGCCGAAGGACAGCAGGCCCGCGAGGCCCAGCAGCATCGAGCAGGACAGCGCGCCAACCGCGGACACCACCAGTTCCGAGGCCATGGTCGGCGAATGCAGCACGAACGGCAGCACCAGCAGGACGACGGCGAGACCGGCCGCGGTCCAGTCGGGGAACCGCCCGCCGTCGCGGAAGGAACTCATGCCCGGCCCATCAGCCCGGCCGGCCGGGTCAGCAGCACCAGCGTCATCGCGCCATAGATCATCAGCCGCGCGCCCTCCGGCCACAGGCTGCTCATCACGCTCTGCACGATGCCGATCAGCAGCCCGCCGACCAGCGCCCCCTCGAACGAGCCGACGCCGCCGACGACGACCGTGACGAAGGCGATCGCCAGCGCCTCGCGCCCCATGAATGGCTCCACGCCGCGCATCGGCGCGGCCAGCACGCCCGCCAGTCCCGCCAGCATACCGCCCAGGGCGAAGGCCGCCATGAATACCCGGTGCACGTCGATGCCGAGCAGGCTGACCATTTCCGTGCTTTCCGCGCCGGCGCGCAGGATGGTGCCGAAGCGGGTGTATTCCAGCACCAGCCAGATCACCAGCGCGATCACCGCCGACACCGCGACGACCGCAAGCCGGTAGGCCGGATAGACGAACGGTCCGATGAACACGATGCCGCCGAGGAAGTCTGGCACCGCCACGTCCTTCGCCATCGCATCGAAGATCATGATCGCCGTCTCCTGGAAGATCAGGGCGAGGGCGAAGGTGATCAGGATCTGCGCCTCGTGCGACATGGCGTAGGTATGGCGCAGCAGCAGGCGCTCGGCGGCGAGGGCGAGCGCGCCGCCGGCCAGCGGGCCGAGCAGCAGCGCCCACAGCATCGATCCCGTCGCGAGATCCACGGCATAGGCCACGTAGGCCGCCGCCATGTAGAGCGCCCCGTGGGCGAAGTTCACGAAGCGCATCAACCCGAAGATCATCGTCAGGCCGACCGACAGCAGGAAATAGATCATCCCGATGCCGATGCCGTTGAGCAGTTGGAAGACGAGGACCTGGACCGACACGCCGCGCGTCCCGCCGCTCAGGCCATGTGGCAGCCGGTCTGGTCGACCGGCCTGAACGCCTTGGTCGCCGCCAGGATCTCGACGAAGTCGTTCTTGTCGTGCATGGCCGAGCGCGGCTTGCCGCGCATCAGGTAGTAGTCCTTGATGACCTGGTGGTCGCCGGCGCGGATCGTCTCCTTGCCCGTCGGGCCTTCGTAGCTCATTCCCTCCAACGTCCTGATCATGGTCGGGATGTCGGTGGTGCCGGCCTTGTTGGCGCCCTCGACCAGGATCTGCGCCACCGCCCAGCCGCAGGCCAGCAGGTAGTTCGGCACGTCGTGGGTCTTTGCCTCCACGACCTTGGCCAGCACCTGGTTGCCCGGTGCGTTCACGCCATGCCAGTAGTTCGCGCCGAAGAACACGCCGTCGCAGACCTTGGGGCCCCACGCCTTGAACTGATCGAGGCCGGTGGTCCAGGGCACGACGATCCTGGTGTTGCGCTTCATGCCGAAGGCGACCGCCTGGCGCACCACGTCCAGCGTCTGGTTGCCGAAATTCAGCACCGCCAGCACGTCGGGCTTCGCCGCGATCGCCGCCGTGATGTAGCCGGAGTATTCGCGCTCGCTGAGCGAGTGGTAGGAGTTGCCGAGGAAGGTCAGTCCCTTTTCCTTCAGCACGTCCTTGGTGTTCTCCAGAAGGTCGTCGCCGAACACGTACTGGCCGGTGATCGTGTACCAGCGCTTGGCCTGCGGATTCTGCGCGATGAACGGGCGCAGCGTCGCGTTGACCGCCGAGTAGGTGGCGCCGGGCCAGCGGAACGAGGAGCGGTTGCACTGGCTGCCGGTCGCCTCGTCGGCGCCGGCCATGTTGATGTAGAGGCCGCCGTTGCGATGCACCTCTGCCGCGACTGGCAGGGCGATCGAGGACAGCGTGTTGCCCAGGATATGCTTGACGCCCCGGTTCATCGCGTCCTGCACGAGGCGCATGGCGCGGCCGGGGTCGCCGTGGTCGTCGAGCAGGATGTAGTTGATCGGCTTGCCGGCCGCGGTACCATAGTGCTCCAGCGCCCATTGCGTGCCGGTGTTCAGCAGCGTTCCCACGTTGGCGAAGGTGCCGGACATCGAGTAGACTCCCGCCACGTCCAGCTTGGCCGTCTGCCCGGCCGCGCTGCGGATGATCGCCGGCGCGGCGAGCAGGCCGGCGCCCGCCCCGATCAGGGTCCTACGTCGCAACATGGGATCGGTCTCCTCTCTCCTGTTCGGTGGACACGCGTGCGGCGCGCGCCCGTTTGTCGAGCCACCAGCCCCACGCCGGCGGCCACATGGCGAACTGCGGATCGGCGCCCAGTGCCAGCGCCGCGTGCAGCGCCCAGTGCGGGTTGAACAGGGCCTCCCGCCCCAGCGCGACGAGATCCGCCTGCCCCTCGCGCAGGACGGTGTCGGCGAAGCGTGGCGTGGTGATCAGGCCGACGGCGATGGTGGGAATGCCGGCCTCCGCGCGGATGCGGGCGGCGAACGGCACTTGGTATCCCTCCGGCCGGCGGATCATACGCGTGGTGGTGCGCTCGCCCAGTCCGCCCGACGAGCAATCGACCGCATCCACGCCTGCGTCCCGCAGCGCCCGCGCCAGCGTGACGCTGTCCTCCAGCGTCCAGCCGCCCGGCTGGTCGTCGATGCAGGACAGGCGGACGGAGAGCGGCAGGTCGCCCGGCCAGCCGGCGCGGACCGACCCGGCGACCGCCAGCACGAGCCGCATACGCCCGGCCAGATCGCCGCCCCAGCGGTCTTCCCGCCGGTTGGCGAGCGGGGAGAGGAAGGAATGCAGCAGGTAGCCATGCGCCGCGTGGATTTCGAGGAAGCGGAACCCCGCGCGGGCGGCCCGGCGCGCCGCGGCGTGGTAGGCGTCGAGCAGCCGGAAGATACCGTCCTCGTCCAGCGCCGCCGGCACGTGCCAGCCCGCATTGGCCGGCAGCGCGCTGGCCGCGACGGTCTGCCAGGGCGGCAGCGGGTCGGCGGCGGTCAGCGGGTTGTAGCCCTCCCAGGGCCGCCCGACGCTGCCCTTGCGCCCGGCATGGATCAGTTGCGTCGCCGGGACAGCGCCGTGCGCCGCCAGTTCCCCGGCCACGCGGGCCAGCGCATCGGCCTGCCGGTCCTCCCAGATGCCAAGGTCGTGCCAGGTGACGCGACCCTCCGGCGCGACCGCCAGCGCCTCGGTCATCACCGTGCCGAAGCCGCCGAGTGCCAGCCGCCCGTAATGCTGCTGGTGGAAGCCGGTGGGCATCCCGTCCGGCCCGGCCATGTATTGCTGCATGGGC
>JAJZVE010000603.1 GCA_021845835.1 Pseudomonadota bacterium
CTTGATCTTTTCGCGGGGCCGGCCGATCCGGCTCGCTTGATCGACCTGCATCTGGTGCTGGTCAGCACGTCCGCGGCGCGGCCGCCGTGCGGGTGCGTGATGGGGTACGTGCAGCCAAGTGGGCCGCATGTAGGCCTGTACTGCGCCGGGCACGGCTATTGGTTGCGCTGGCTAAACAAAGCAGGTCGAGAACGCGCGAGGCGGGCAGGAGGTGCGGCATGAACATGAGCGCTGATGCAAAAAAGGCTTGGCGCGATGGACCTTCATGGCGTGATGATCCGCCGAGCAACCCAGCCGGCCCCGCCGTGCCGGACTGGTTGGACATCGCCGGCGCTCTCGCTCATGAGCCGCCGGCATTGGACTTCGTCCTGCCGGGCTACGTTGCTGGCAGCGTCGGGTCGATCGTCGCGGCCGGCGCGACTGGCAAGACCATGCTGGCCTTGCAGATCGCCGTGCATGTCTCGGGCGGCGCGGACACGCTCCGGCTTGCTGATGTCGCTGGCTGGCAGCCGACATTCGGGCGTGTGCTGTATCTGTCCGGCGAGGATCCCGCGGACGTCATCGCGGGCCGGCTGCATGCAATCGGCACGTACATGCCCGACGCCGAAGCGCGGCAGCGCGTGCAGACCAATCTGCGCATCGCGCCGCTCGTGGGGTTCGGCGCACGCATCGATCACCTCGACTGGCGTGTCTGGATCGAGCGTGAAGCAACAGGCGCGCGCCTTGTCATCATCGACACGTTGAGGCGGTTTCACGGCGCGGACGAGAATGACGGCGGGGCGATGGCGGAACTGCTAAGCCATCTTGAGCGCATTTGCCGGACCGCCGGCACATCAATCGTGTTTTTGCATCATGTATCAAAAGCGTCCGCGCTTAACGGTGGCGCTGGCGAACAGCAAGCGTCGCGAGGATCGAGTGTGCTGAGTGACAACGTTCGGTGGCAAGCCAACCTGTCGACCATGGCCGAGAAAGAAGCCAAGGCTGCGGGCGTGCCGGATGCCCTGCGGCGCAGGTTCGTGCGGCTCGCATTCCCGAAACTCAATTATGGACCGCCGCAACCGGATCTTTGGTTCTCCCGAGAGAAAGGCGGCGTGCTGCGCCCGGCACCGCAGATTGCCGCTGCTGCTGCCGGCGCACAGGGCGTGCAGGCGGCACGGGCGGCGAGGAAGCGGGGCGGCAGCAAGGGCAGCAGTGCGAACGCGGCGGGTGCAGGCTCGGATGCGGGACTAAACACGCTTGATGCGGACGGCAACCTGCCGATGGCAGACATCGAGGCCGCGATCAAGCAAAAGCGTAAGGAGGTGGAGAATGGCGACGACGACAACTGGTAAGCGGATGCGGTCACTCGTGCCTGCGTCGACTCGCACTCAGGGCCGCGTGGTGCTGTTTCAACCATCGCAGCGCCCGGAACGGCGGACAGGCGAATGGCAAGCGACCGCCTGGGGCCGTGTGCGCGTGTCAGGGCGACTTGGGCAGCGGCATGCTGATGTCGTCGAAGCGATCTGCGCAACCGCACTGGCAAGGCGCGAGATCGAAGATGGCGGCATCGAGCTTTTGGTCGATCCGCACCAGGTGCGGCGGGCAGTATCAGGCGGGCGCGGGCAGTACAGCAGCGAACAACTGCATGTGCTGCTGGCCGACCTGCGCGGCGCAGTGGTGGAGATCGAAACGCCGGAACTCGCTGCGCAGGGACAGCGCATCATCGGCGGTTTGCTGGATCACTGGATCCCCTCGAGCCGCTCCGTCGCAGACCCACTCACTGGCAGTACGCGGCAGCTATGGCGCGTTCGGCTGGGTGTCGCCCTGGCGGCGCTGATCCGAGCCGATGCGGCGATCTGGCGCGACCCTGCGCCGATTGCCGCGTTGCGGTCGGGCGTGTCGCAGGCCGTGGCGCGGCACGTCCTGACTCATTCAGCCACGCCGCGCGGCGGGTGGCGGCTGGACGGCCTTCTGGATGCGGTAGGAGCACGCGCAGACGGGCGGGCGCGGCGTGAGGCGCGGGCGGCGGTTCGTGCGGATGCGGACGGGCTGGCGGCGGTCGGGATCGTGATCGACGGCGACCGCGTGCTGAAGGCAGGTCCGGTCGGTGTGGGTGCGGAGGATGCGGCGTGAAGGCGGTGAAGGCGTCGCCCACCCGCCCGGCGGCGTCGGCTAGCCGCCCGGAAGCGTCGGCCACCCGCCCGGTGGCGTCGGCCACCCGCCCGGGGCCAGCAGTATCTATCAGTACCTTCCAGAAGGTACTGATAGGGGCCCGCTGGGAGGCGGACCCCTATCAGGAGATCAAGAAGAGCGCGGATTCAACCGACCTGGCGCGGCTAAGGCCGCGCTTGCACGCGGAAGCTGCACGGCCCTTCGGTCCGGCAGCTTTAGGGCTGTCATACGTGAGCAAGAGTCGATAGGAGCAGGAGCATGAGCACGCGGATGACAGACGAGTTGCGCAGCGCGCTAGACCAGATCTTCTCGATCTGGTCGAGCATCGACCTGGCCTTTTCCCTGCCGGGTGGGGCTTGGATCAGGCCGGATGCGACGGCGGGAAAGCACCGGCGACTGGCTGGCCTCGACCGCCACGCCGTCGAAGCGCTCCAGCGCCAACTGTGGGCGCGGTCGCTTGCGGGCGGCTGCGGCATCCATTGGAGGCCTGCCTGCGCCGACTGGCGACCCGAGGGCGTGGACGCCGGTGCCGGCTGGACTTTCGCTTCGCACGCCCTACTCGACGACCTCGACGGCAGCACGGTACTCGGCATCCTTGCGAAGTACCGAGCGGTCGGCATCGAGACCAGCGCAGGCAGCTACCAAGTCGTGGTCGCGACCAGCCGCGGCCTCACCCGGCTTGAGCAGCACCAAGTCCAGGCCGCCCTTGTGCAGCGTCTTCTGGCATCCGGCCACCACGCTGACCCCGGGGCGACCGGGGCTGGGCAGTACGCCAGGCTTCCAGGCTTTCCACACCCCTTGCACGGCGGACGAACTGTCGGGCTCCTTGGGTCCAGCCAGCCCTTGCCCTTGCTCGATCCAGATGACCTCCTGCTCGACGGTCCAGTCACCCCAAAGCCTGCCAAGGCCAGCGCCAGGGGCGCGGGCCGCAGGCTGGCATCCTCGTGCTCGCGGCCCAGGGTCCCCGCCCGCCGCGCCAGCGGCGGGCGGGGCAAGGCCGCCGAGGGCGGTCCAGCCGATCGGGCTGGCGGCAGTGAGCGCGACTATGGCTGGGCCTGCGGGCAGATCCGGGCGGGGGTGGACCCGGAGGCTTTGGTTGATCGCCTCGCGGATGCGGCAATGAAACGCGGGAAACGCCGCGATGAAGTCAGTGCGCGCGATTATGCTCGGCGGACGATCTACAAAGCGCAAGCCGCATTGGCTCGGTAATCGCAACGCTTATTGCTTGGATTATCCAGCCGCCCGGACTGCCCCGGACATCTGACCCTCAAGGCTAGCTCTTGATCTTGAGCGCGGCAAGGCCGATCTGCGATTATCACCCCCGCACGATGCCGCTATGGTCGGCATTATCTTGCTGCGGCTTCGCGATTACCACCGTCGCTAGTGCCACCCGGCCCATGGCTGCGGGAAACATACCTTCTGCATGCGGGAAAAATGTTTTCTGCATGTTGCGCAAAAATGTTTTCTGCATGCGGGAAAAATGTTTTTTGCATACTCTGCCGGCACCCCGCCGGAAGCCGCGGCGCGGCACCGGCGGCACGGCCTGACGGCCGAGGCCCAGGGGCCCACGCCCTGCGGGCGGAAAGCACGGCCTACGGCCGACCACCCTAACGGCCTGCGGCCGAACAGCAACGCCCTGCGGGCGATCACGATCATGCACCCCAATCAAGAACTGGTGCAGGTGCCGTGGCTGATGAACCAGTAGCGAATCATGCACCGCAATCAAGACGGCTGGACCGG
>JAJZVE010000010.1 GCA_021845835.1 Pseudomonadota bacterium
CCCAGGTGTTGCCAGCGTCGGGTTGCGGCATGTCCTGGCCGATCGGCACCTCGTCCTGCTGGATCAGGTCAAGGTTGACGACGACGAACGGCAGCGCCTGCCAGCCGCCGACCGGCATCTGCGTCGTCACCTGCACCGGTTGCACGCCGACCGGCAAGGTCAGGTTGCTGATCCCGGCCTGCACGAGCCGGATGAACAATTGCGTCAGCCCGTCCACCGAGGGCTGCAGCGACGGGGCCGGCGTCAGCGGGCCGACCTGCACCGCGCCGCCCGAATCCGTCACCTTGTAGACGTACGCGTTGGCGGCCGAGAGCGGCGCGGCCAGCCCGTCGCCCGCGTCGATCCACACATAGGCGCCGTTGGCCGGCCCGGTGTAGAGCGTGGCGAAGGCCGACAGCGTGCCGCCGGACTGCACCGCGCGGGCGAGCGTGATGGCGCCGGTCGCGGTCGCGCTCATGTAACCCGGCATGGTCAGCACGATCGCGCCGCCGGTCGGCGCCACCGCAGCGGTCAGTTGCGACCCGGACATCTCAGGCGCTCAACATGGCGGCGGCCATCTTCGCGAAGGTGCGCGCCGGGGTGTAGGCTTTCATCTCCGGGATCACCCAGTTGCGGCCGGTGGACGACAGCGGCACCGGCGCCGACATGCCGGTATAGCGGCCTCCCTCGCGGTGCATCGGATAGCGGCGGCCGTGCTGCAGTTTCGTCTTCAGGTCCACCGGTTTGTGGCCGGTCTCCAGGATCGCCGCCTCCGGCGCCACGTTCTCGTCGGCGACGATCGACACCGTGGCGACGCCTTCCTTGCGGAACTGGATCGCCGACGCATAGCGACCGGTCGGATGCTCGATCCGTTTCAGACCCGGCGTGTCGGCGCCGAGCGCGTATTCGGCCCAGAGCTTCGCGATCTCCAGCCCGACCGCGGTGATCGTCTCCGGCGGCAGGTCGGTGTGGATGGCGTAGACGCCCTTGCCGATCTCCTCGAACTCGTACGTCGCCATCAGGCCACCACCGCCTGCCCGGACATGACGACGTAGGGGAAGGTCTTGCCCTGCGCGTTGGCCGAGTAGCCCTGCGCGCCCTGGTCCTGCCGCTGGCGGGTCCAGAAATCCAGCGCCTGCAGGCGGAAGCGCCGCGGCAGGTTGACGATGCCGCCGCCGAACGGGCGGATATGCGGCAGGCCGCCGGCGCGGCGCCAGGCGACGAAAATCGGCGCCGCCGAGAACTCGACCGCAAAGTTGGTCCCCGGCGGCAGCGACGTGACGATCGTCGCCCCGGAGACGGTGTACTCGACCGGAGCGACGGCGAACGTCACCGGATCGTAGGTGGTGACGGCGCCGGACGGCGCGATCTGCAGGTTCTGCTGGTAGGGCAGCGCCTCGATGCCGCCCGCCTGCAGCACCGCCGTGTAGCGCGCCAGCATGTCCACCATCACGAACAGGTCGTTGGTGCTGGCCTCCTGCCACGCCTGGATGGGCTGGCCGGGGTTCGACGGGTCGAAGGCGGGGATGGTCATGCTCGGCTCGGAAGTCTGCACCGGGCCGTATTTCGGGTCCATCACCGTCCCCGGTTCGTCGGGCGACGGTGACAAGTGCATGAACGACACTGCGGTCAGAAACGGCGTCGAAGGCGCGTCCCAGTAGGTGCCGACGCCGAAGCACTTGGTGCAGGCCGGGTCGGGCGAACCGGGGAACGGCAGCCGCCCCTGCGCTCCGCCGCCGGAAAAGATGCACGGGCAGGTGTGCGACTTCATCCAGGTGGTGCGGACGCCGGTCTTGGCGATCAGCGCCTCGAACCCCTCGCGGGGCATCAGGTAGGGCGTGATCTGCGGGATGTAGGGGGTGTTGGCCACGGCGTCAGATCATGCCGACGATCGGGCCGCCGACCTTGGTCAGCGTCTGCTTCTTCAACCGCTTGACCTCGTCCTGCAGGTCCTTGATGTAGCCGGCGAAGGCGCCGTCCTTGTTGTAGGTGGTCTTGTAGGACAGGCCGTCCACCTGCATCTGTGTCTCGACCGCGCCGAAGTTCACGCTCACCTGCATCCGGCGCAGCGCGGTCAGCGCCGCCTTGGCCAGCACCGCCTGCTTCACGAACGACCATTGCGAGTTGTAATCGTTCGCGGTCAGCCCGGCGGTGTACTGGAACCACATCGCGCCCGGCACGCTCTCGGCGAAGCCCATGAACGCCAACTGCATCGCGAACAGCGGCAGCATCTGCACGTTGGTGGAGGGCACGAAGCGGATCAGGCCGCGGGTCTGGTCCTCGACGAACCAGTTGTTCGGCATCCGGAAATACTCGTTCAGCAGCGGGTAGAGGAACGACAGGTTCTTCACCGCGGTCGAGTTGAGCGCGTCGGCCACGCCGCTCGGGTCGTAGATTTCGACGCTCTGCACCGGCTTCCAACGCATGCGCTGGTAGATCCAGCCCTCGTCCTGGGCGCGGGCGAAGAAGAAATCGTAGGCCGGTTCGTAGAAGTCGTAATCGACGCCGAGTTGCTGGTAGTTGCTGCCGGCAGCCGATTGCAGACCGCTCGCCTGCATCGCCGTGGCCGATTTCGCCGGCGGCGCCGCGATCCAGGTCTGGCAGAGCCGCACGCCGGTCTCCTGCTCGAACTCGTCCTCGGCCCACCTGATCCACTGCAGGATCAGCGTGTCGGACACCGGTGTCGGCGGGTTGCCGTATTGCTGGATCGGCACCAGCATGAAGTCGCGCAGGTCCTGCGGCAGAATGCCGGTCTTGGTCGGCCCGTTGGTGGTCGGGAAGGATTTCACGACCGGTTGCTCGCCGGCCGCGGTCGTCCAGTTCCACAGCGCCTTGACGCCGGTGTTGCTGCCGGACATGGGTTATTTGCGCCGGGCTTTCGGCCATTGGCCGGGTGGGATCGGCCGCGGCGCCGGGTTGCGCATGACGGGCGCCTGCGGCGCGTCGCGCACCGAACGGACGGGCGCTTCCGGCTCCGTCTCGGCGGGCACCGGGTCCGGTTCGACGACGCGGACCTGCGCCGGCACCGGTTCAGCAAGCACTTCCAGTTCCACGTCCGGCGAGGTCTGGACCGCCGCCGCGGCGAACGGGTCGAGCAGCCCCGACACGAAGTCGCCGTTCGCCATCTTGACGAAGGCGACGCCGTTCACCTCGCCGCCGACGCGGTTGTGCTCCAGCCACAACCGGCGGACGCCGGACAGGCGCTTGAGCCGGGCGCGCAACTGCATCAGAGTCCCTTCTCGACCTCGCTGACGCGCAGCATACCGGAGACGCCGCTTGTGCCCGATGGCGAAGCGCCCGTGCGCGCGACCCTGTCTGCGATCAATGCCGCTGCCGCGCCGGGCGCGAAGCGGTCGTCGATCAGTTTGCCAAGCGACAAAGCGTCAAGGACGATACCCATGCAGGCTGCGGCATGCGCTGCGTGATGCAGGCGCGTCTCGTCATCGAAGTCCTGCCCGTCCTGCAGGCACATGAGATGCCGTTGCGCCGCCTCGATGTAGGTCGTCAGATTCACTGAGGAGTCGCGCCAGTTGAACGGCCCGTATTTGCGCGCCCCGACTTCCATCACCTCGCTTACGGCGAGCAGGAGCGCCGGCGGCGCGTAGCGCAGCGGTGGTTTTCGCTTGCCGCAAGCATCCTTGGGATTCGGGTCCGCCATGCTCGACCTCACGGTTCCGTGTGCAGGCGACCTTGCCACATCCGGGGCCGCAACGAAACCGCCTATTTGCGCGGTGGGGCTTTTCGCCGCGAATGTCTATAAATAAAAACGCCCCGGTATCGACCGGGGCGTTTACTTGGAGCCGAGTAGTATTCGGCTAGGCGTTCTTGCCGAGCGCGTTCCAGGTGACGCTGTCGGGAAGATAGTTCTTGACGATGCCGTGGAACTTGGGAATCCTGACGCGAGGTGCGCCGATCGTCGCAACCGCCCAGGGCATGTAGATGCTCTGGGCAAACAAGTCGATCCGGCTCAGCGGCAGCAGATAGCGGTAGTCGAGCGCCTGATCTTCTTCGTGCAGGTCGAGCAGGAACACCGTCTCGCCGCCGGGGAACACCGTGTTGGCGTCCACGAAGGTGACGTTGCTCGACCCCGAGGCCAGCACGTCGCCGATCCAGCGCACCGCCGTCGGCGAGTTGGCGCCGGAGGCGAAGCCGCCGAGGCCCGAGCGGTAGACCCGGAAGGCGTAGGCGTCGTTGGCGGCCGGCGGCGCGATCGTCACCACGTAGGCGCCGGTCGCGGTGATGCCCGACACCGAGGCGGACCAGGTCAGGTTCGACTCGTTCATGTTGATGTCGGTCGAGGCGACGGCGTAGTAGTAGACGCCGCTGGAGGCCGTGAACGCGCCGGACCTGGCGCCCCAGTTGGAGCCGGCATAGGCCGCGCCGGACGCCGCCACCGTCACCGTGGCCGGCGGGGTCGGGTTGACCGTCGTGGTCGGCGTGGTGCCGTTGGCGCGCGGCTGGCCCTGGGCGGGGATGTTACGGGCGGAGATCATCAGGTCCAGCGGGAACTGGATCACGCCCATGCGGGTGCGCATGCCCTGCAGGTCGCCGTCCACCACGATGCCCGGCGTGTTGCGCTGCTCGGGCGTGATGTTGGTGACGATGTTGTTCAGCACCGTCGTCACCAGGCCCTGCAGCGAGCCGTTCGTCACCGGCGTCATGAAGGCGTGGGTGATGCGGCCGTAGCGACCCCACGACGTGACCTGGGCGGCCACCTCGTAGATCATGTTGTAGAGTGTCTGCGCGCCGCTCCAGCCCTGCGCGCTGGCGTTCGCGTCGTAGAACGCCTGGTAGTCGAACACGTTGGTGCTGGGGATGACGCCGTAGATGCCCTGCACCTGGTTGGTGAAGATCGCCGGGTTGCCCCAGTACGTCGCCCAGTCCAGCGAGGACAGCACCGTCAGCGCGGCGTTGGCGTTTTCCTGCGCCACCACATCGACGAAGCTGTTCTGCGCCATCAGCGCGACGGTGACGGCGCGGCCGTCGAGCGCGAGCTTCAGGTCGACGTTGCTCAGCGAGTAGACGCCGGCATCGGTCGCGAGCGAGCCGGTCGAGACCGTGCTGAAGCCGGAGAACGCCGAGCCGGGCAGCGGTCCGCCCGGATCATCGATGTAGGCCCAGTAATCGACGATCTGGAACGCGGCGGATTTCGGCAGCGCCTGATACAGCGTGAAGCTGTCCGGGCGCACCGTGCCGCGGGCGACGCGGGTGTCGAGCGACACGTAGCCGAGCGACTGGCCGCCGGTGATCTGCGTGAAGTTGGTCTGGCTGCCAACGTCCAGCGTCGCCTTGGAGATGGCGCCGGACTTGGCGATCTCGCGCACCTTGTCGGCGAGGTTGAGCGGTGTCTGGCGGCCGGGCGCGACCGTCTGGTAGTGCCGGACGTTCTCGCGATACGCCTTGGAGACCGCGTTCGGCAGCGCCATCGCGGCTTCCTGCGTGGCGCGGACCTGCTCGAACTCGGGACGGCGCATCTCGCCGGGCATCGACAGACCCGCGATGAAGTCGCGGAACTGCGCGAGGTGACCGCTCGCCGGGATGGCGTCAAGCAGTTGCTGCTGCGCCTTGGCCAACTCCATGCCGCGCTCGGCGGCGGAGTGGTTGTTGCCGCGCTGCGCGTAGGTGGTGTGCTCGCGCGGACTGATCGGGCCGAGGGCGACCCCCGGCGTGCCTTCCCGCGGCGTGGTGTGCAGGGCTACCATTGTCTTCTACCTCCGTCGTGCCCGCGTTACGCCGCGAGGCCAAAAAGCTGCTGCACGGCCGCGGGCAGCCGCGCGGCGCGCGCCTTGACGATGGCGGGGTCGAGCGGGGCGCCCTTGACGATGGCCTTCATCGTGCCGAACAGGTCCGTCGCCGTGTCGGCGACGCTCTCGTCGATCAGCCCGTCCTCGGCCATCTTGCGGACCTGGGCGATCTTGCCGTCGAGGTCGGCCGGGTTGCTCTTGGCGACCTGCAGGATGTCGGCCGGCGTGGTGGCGCTGCGGCTCTGGCCGGCGACGGTGTTCATCAGACCCTGCACGTCGGTGCGGATCAGCGCGTAGCCGACGTTGGCCTTCTCGACCGCCTCCTGCGCCGACTTCAGCGCCGCCATCAGCGCGGCCGGATCGACCGCGGACGCCTGCGCGGCGGTCGCCGACTTGGCGGTGTCCTTGTCGTCGGAGTCGGCGGTTTCCTCGGTGGTGTCCGCCTCGGACTTGATCGCCTTGGCGACAGTGCCGATCGCCTTGGTGACGGCCGACAGGTCCGCCTCCGGCGCGGCCTTCGCCGCCGCCTGCGCGAAGGCGCGGGCCTTGGCGAGATGCGCGCGGGCGATGGCGCGATGGCGGGACGCGGCCTTGGCGTCGCCGTCCAGGTCGGCCTCGACCGCTTTGGCGACGCGCGCCTTGGCGAGCTTCACGCGCGACTTGGCGGACATCTCCTTGTCCTCCTCGTCGCGGGCCTCCTCGTCGGCTTCCTCGTCCTCGGACTTGACCACGGCGGCACGGGCGGCCTTCGCCACCTCGGCCTTCACCGCCGCCAGTTCGTCGAACACGCCGCCGGTCGCCGTGGTCAGCAGGTCGAGCCGGGTGTTGATGCCCTCGACCGCCTTGGCCAGTTCGCGCATCGCCTTCATGGTGATGGCGTTGCCGAGGCGCTCGGTCGCGGTCATCACCGCGTTCTGCGGCGCGACATCGGAGTATTCGCGCACCATCTTCTCGGCGCCGCCGCCGGAGGCGGACTGGCCGGAGCCGGTCGGGATCGAGTCGCCGGCCATGTTTTCGCGGGCGCGCTTGGTCGGCGCGGGCTGCGCCGGGCCGCCGTCCCACAGATCCTCGATCTGCTCGACCTCGCCGGCCATCGCCTCGTGCGCCTTGCCGATCGCGTCGGTGATGCCGGCGGTGATGGTCGCGTCGGCCAGCACTTCCTTGCGCTCGGCGACACTGAGGGCGGCGAAGCCCTTGGCGAACACCCGAGAGATCAGGCCGGTCGCCTTCGGAGTGGCCGCAGGCGCGGCCTGAGTCGTGTCGGTCATCATGTCCTCTCGCGATCCGTCGCCGGCGCATCCGGCACAGGAACAGGTCGGGCTATTCTGACCACAGAACATCGTCACAGTTCGGTCGAAATCGGGGCGACGGTTTCGCCGAAGATGCGCTCGATATGCGTCTTGTGCATCGTTGCGTGGGCGAAGATATCGGCCAACCCCGGCGGGAACCCGGCGCAGGCGATGAAGTGCGCGCGGTAGCCGGGCAGCGACGGGGCGCCGTGCACGCCGCATTTCTGGCAGGCGCGCAGCGTCCACAGGTCCGACATCGAGGACGGCACCGCCGGCTCGGACTGGCTGTCGATGATGCTCATCGCCTTGGCCATGCGGGCGATCATCGACTTCGCGGTGACGATCTTCGCCTGGCCGCGGAGCGAGGTGTTCACCGGGTTGCGGGTGAAGGCGAGGGACCGCCAGTCCATCGCCTTGATCAGATAGCGGCGCGCGCCGTGCGCGCAGGTGCCGGTGGTGCAGTCCTCGACCGCGCCCGGCAGCGGAAACCCGTAGACCGAGGCGAACCACGGCACCGGCGGGTCGGACTGCAGGCTGTCCCACAGGTCATCGTAGCGGTGGCGCTGCGGATTGTGCGACCCGTCGATCGACCGGCGGATCTCGCCGACCACGGACGTGCGCTTGCCGGGCAGGGATTTCACCTCCAGCGGCCGGCCGACGATGTAGGAGGCCGGGTCCGGGATGCCGAGGCGCGGGCCGAGTTCCGACAGGTGGTCGATGTCGAGCGCGCCGGTGGCGATGAAGGACTGCGCCGAGTTGAGCAGCGCGTCCTGCAGGATCACGTCGCCCTCCGAGTCGACCGCCTCGCACGACGCCTCGACCTCCACGATTCGTCGCCCGCTGCCGTCGCTTCGCGCCTTGACGACGGTCGGCAGGGAGACGACGATGGCGCGCTCCAGCATCTCGTCGGTGATGTCGCTCTTGTGCATGGGATCGTACTCGGCGTCGATTTCGGAGAATTGCTCCGGGCCGAGATGGATCGGTCCCGGATAGGGCGGCAGTTCGGTCATCGCCGCGTCGCCCTGGTTGGTCAGGGTGACGTGCGGTTTGAAGGCGTCGTGCTTCCGGGACGCGCCGGCGGCGCGGAACTGTCGCCAGCGGCCTTGCAGCGCCGCGTCCTCGATGCGCAACACGGTCGCGCCCTTGTCGAAGCGTTCGATGCTGCGCGGGCCAGGCGCGATGGTGTGCGGCGACGTGTCGGGCGGCACCGCGCCCCAGGCGACCGGATGCTTGGAGTAGGCGAGGGTGACGTGCATCTCGTCCGGCGCGACGAGCGGCGCCGTGACGCCGTGCGCGCGGAACCAGGCGACGATGTCGTCGCCGTTCAGCACCGGTCGGCAGACATAGAGGGGCGCGGTGGTCATCACGGCCGCAGAATGGCCGCGAACCGGGTGGTTTACCTATGTCGGATGCGTCAGGCCGATAGGTCCATCAGGCGCCGCGGGTCGGGGTGGATCTTCCGCCACCACCAGCCCATCGGCAGCCGGCCGCCCTCGTTCGCCCACCACCCGACCGAGCGTTTCGGGTTCTCGATTTCGGATTTCAGCGCCAGCAGCACATGCTTGCCGTGCCGGCGAAATTCCTTGTTGACCGCGACGTAATAGGTGGTCTCGGTCCACAGGTCGCGCCGGTTGGTCGCCGCCAGGAAGCCGAACCGCACCTGCCGGCCGACCCGGCACCCGGCGCAGGCGCAGTCGCGCTCGTGGCCTTCCATGAACGGCGTGATGCGCTCGGCTTCCTCGCGGCGGATGCGCCAGTCGCGGCACAGCACGCAGCCGCAGGTCTCGATCGTTTCGGAATAATGCACCGGCGCGTAGAAGCGCGGCGCCGCCGGGTCCGGGTGCCGGGCGTCGGCGTAGACCCGCAGCGCCTCGTCGATCTGCCGCAGTTTCGCGAGCAGGGCGACGCGGCGCTGCCGCGCCCAGTCAGCGAGTTCGGCGAGCGTCGGCTGCATCAACCGCCAGGAGTGCCGGACGGCACCGGGATGTCGATCGGCCAGTGCCGGTCGGCGCCGACCGACCGGAAACAGTCCTTCAACTTGTAGAGCCGCTTGCGCATGGCGTCCGGGCCGCCGCCGGCGTAGTCGGGGAACTTCGCTGCGAACGCCTCGTAAATCTCGCGCGGGCGCAGCGGTTGCCCGGCATCGAGCAGGATGTCGCGGATCGCCGGCACGAAGTTCTCGCGCGACATGGCGCCATCGCTCGAGGGCGCGGTGGCCGGCGGCTTCTGCTCGGCCTGATAGGCTTCGACCAACTCGACGTACAGGTTGAGCAGCGAATCGATCTTGCCGATCTCCTTCGCCAGTTCCTGCCGCCGGACGGCGAAGCCGCGCACGGCCGGGTCCGGGCTGGCCGCCGCGAGGACGGCGGGGTCTTTCGGTTCGCTCATGCCAGCGCCTCGTCGATCACGGTCAGCACATCGGAAATGGCCCGCGCATAGTCCGCCGCCGGCACGTTCAACCGCCGCTGCACGTCGCACAGCGCGGCGGCCAATCGCTCGCGCGCCAGCGTCAGGTCCGCGATCCTGGCGTCGAGCAGCGCCGCCCGCTCCGCCTGCAACCGGACATGCTCGTTCAGCAGCGTTTCCAGCCGGTCCACCGTCGCGACGAACGTCGCGTCCGGCTCGCGAACGGGTATGCTCGCGCGGCCGGTGCCCGGCACCCGCATCGCCGGCGCGCTCACGCCGCCGCCTCCGTCGGACCACCGGCCAGCGCCGCATAGGCCGCGCGCCAGGCGGTCTCGTCCACGTCACCGAACGGGCTGTCCTTCGGCGGTTCGTCGCCCTGCCACGGGCAAACCAACAGCGGGTCGATCGGATCGACCTCGACCGGCACGCCGAGCCGGGCAAGCCCGCGCAGTGTCTCCACCGGCGGCGCCGCACCGTACTGGCCGACCAGCGAGCGCAGCACCACGCGGTCGACGCCGAGGGCCGCCAGCGCCTGCGCGATGCGCGCCGGCTGGCGCACGTCCCAGCCCGGCGCGTTCGGCGCCACCGGCGCGGTCAGGCGCAGCACGAACCCGGACAGGTCCGCGAACAGCGGCACATGCCCGCTCTCGTGCTCCAGGAACGCCCGCCCTTCGAACCCCGGCCGGTCGTTGACCAGCAGCACGCGCGGCGCGGACGGCGACGGTTTCGCCTCGTCCCAGACCAGCACGTTGCCGTCGAGACCCTGCAGGGTCAGTTGGTCGCCCGACAGCACGATGTTGAAGTTCGGGTGCCAGTGCGGGTCCGGCCCGGCGATCAGCGGCGCCAGTTTGGCGTTGTCGGCCTGCAGTTTGCGCAGGCCCTCCGCGGTCGCCGGCGAGGCGCGGGTGGCGCCCTCATAGTGGATCAACTCGGCGCCCATCTCGACCACGTTGACCCGGCCGCGCTCGCGCACCCGCAGGCAGAACTCCACGTCGTTGTAGTTCAGGTCGAAGGTCTCGTCGAAAGCGCCGGCATCGGCGTAGACCTCGCGGCGGAACAGCATCACCGCGCCGGTCACCGCCAGCGCCTGCCGTGTCAGCAGCGCCGCGCCCCAGGCGCCGGTCGAACCGGGCGCGGCACCCTTGAGCCGGTGGCCGCAGACGCCCTTGTGGCAGACGACGCCGACATGCTGGATGTGGCCGGTCGGGTAGACCAGTTTCGCGCCGACGGTGCCGACGGACGGACGCAGCGCCTGCCCGACCATGCGATCGAGCCAGGACGGCTCGATCACCCGCACGTCGTCGTTCATGCAGCAGATCAGGTCGCCGGTCGCCTTGGCGATGGCCGCGTTGTTGATCGCCGACCAGTTGTAGGCGTCGGTCCAGGGCATCACCGTGATGCGCGGGTCGTCGCGCCACTCGCCGAGGTCCGGTTCGCCGTTGTTGCAGACGACGATGACCTCGAAATTCGGGTAGGCGGTCAGGCGCAGCAGCGTGCCGAGGCAAGGCTGCAACATCCAGCCGTCGCCCTTGGTAGGGACGATGACCGAGACCTTGGGCGCGTCGCCGTGGTATTCCCAGCGCCAGCGCAACCGGATAACGCCGACCGCCTGTCGCAGCGGTTCGATCTCGACCGCGTCCTCGGCGAACAGCGAGGACAGCAGCACGGCACGATGCGCCGCCTCCAGGCCCGCCTCCTCCGGCGTCAGCGCGGCCAGCGTCGCCAGCACCTGCGGGACGTGCCGCACCCGGCTCGGATCGGCCAGCCCCTCCAGCAAGACGTGCTGGTAGAGCGCCAACCGGTCGCGCGGCAGGTCGGAGAGGCACTGCACCCGAACCGCCGCCACCTGGGTGACGTAGTCGCGGCCGAACAGCAGGTCGGCGTCGAAATCGGGCTTGAAGTCGGGCAGCAGCGCGTCGCCGTCGCGCACCTCGTGGTCGGCGTAGATCACCGCCACGTTCGCGTCGGCGCGGGCGCAGGCGTCAGCCAGCACGCTCAGCGCGTGCGGCTTCAGCGCCACCCGCTCGTCGGTGAACACGACCCACTCCGCGCCGACCGCGGTGTCCGGTTCGACGCCGAACGGCAGCACGGTCACGATGCCGTCCGGGACCATTCCGGTCGCGGGCGCTTGACCCCGCAACAACGCCCAGGTGGGGTAGTCGTTGGGGAACCCCATCAGACCCGGCCGGACCCCGTTCCAGTGCTCGCGCAGCAGGCTCAGTTCCACCCCTTCGCGGTCGGTCGCCGGCAGCGCCTCGGACTGCGCCATGCCGATGAACTGCGCATAGCCGCGCTGCGCGATGCGGGCGCCGAACGATGGCGTCGCCGGGGGCGGCGGCACGATGGCGCCGGCATAGGCGTCGGCGGCCTGCACCAGTTTCCAGCCGCGCGGCGTGCCGCGCAGACCCCATTCCAGCAGGCCGGCCTCGTCGCCCTCGGCCGTGTCGGGGGCGCCGAGCAGGGCGAGCGCGTGCCGCGACAACAGCATCGCCGGGCCGCCGAGCACCGGCACGCCGAGTCGGCGATGCACCAGTCGGTCCTGCACGATCGCCTGCACCGCCTGCACCGTCTCGACCGAGGTCGGCACGAACCCGTCCAGGCGCGGAAAAGCGTTCGGCCCATCCGGCGCCAGCGGCAATACGGCGGCGATGTCGGGCGACTGCAGCAGGGCGGTACGCATGCGCTGCCAGCCGGCGTCGGTCAGGATGGCGCTGTTGCGCAGGTAGAGCAGGTCGGCGCCGAGGCTGCGCGCCTTCGCCGCAGCGGTGGGCAGCGAGGTCTCGACCGGGGCGTAGCGCAGCGAGTCGGGCAGGGTGAGTGTGTCCCGGCCGCCCGGCGAGGCGATCACCACCGGCTCCAGCGGTTGCTTCGCCATGCCGGGCGTGAAATGCGCCGCGCCCGCCGGCAGCCACGCCGCGAGGCGGTCCTTCAACCGCGCCTCGAACGTGTAATGCCGGCCGACCCAGTGCTGCAGGGCACGCGCGGCTTTCGTGCGCTCGGAGGCCGGCGTGTCGATGAAGCGGCGGATCTCGGTGAGCCAACCGGCCTCACTGCTGGCATAGCCGAACACCGGCGGGGTGCCGTCGGTGTAGGGGTGCACCTCCGACGCGATCACCGCGGCGCCGATGATGCCCGCCTCGGCCAGACGCAGGTTCGATTTGGCGCGGTTGAAGACGTTGTCCTCCAGCGGCGCCAGCATCAGGTCGAGATCGAGCGACAGCAGGCGGTCGAGATAGGTGTGCGGCGGCACGCCGTCGTGGAACTCGATCGCGACCGGCAATTTGCCGTCCGGCTTGGCGCCGAAAAACACCCATTCGACCGCGTCGCCGATCGCCGCCATCGCCGGCACGATCAGCGCAAGGTCACCGCCATGCGACAGGCCGCCGGCCCAGCCGACGCGGAGCTTGCGGCCGGGCTGCTGCTCGCGCTCGCGAATTTTCGCGACCGGCAGCAGGTTCGGGATGACGCGCACGTCCTTCGCGCCGAGGCTGCGCAGCCACGCCGCCATGTTCTCGGTCGTCGTGGTGGCTGCGTCGCACAGCGTCAAGCCACGCTTGACGCGCTCGGTGACATTCTTGGCGATGAAGCCGGCGTGGTAGGACTTCTCCGGCACCACGTCGAGCCGATCGTCGAGTTCATAGACGATGAAGGCGTCCGGGCAGGTGGCGCGCGCGGTCTCCAGCGCCTGCAACTGCGCGTCCTCGACCGGCCGCTGGAACACGATCACGTCCGGCGCGCACGCCTTGAACTGCTCCGCCGCCCAGGCCGCCACGTCGACCCGCCCGTCGGCGACGTTGGCGGAGACCAGGGCGCTGAGCGGGAAAACGCAGCGATGCGCGCCGCAGCCCATTTGGTCAGCCGCAAATACCAGAATGTAGGGCGGTTTATGCGGATTCACGCATATATTCCTTTCCGAAGTGCAACTCTGCCGCCCGCTGACGAGCGGCAGCAGCGTCTTCTATGTTATCGTAACGTCCAAGCGGTATGGTTTTGTTATTTATTGTGATCTGTGCCGCCCACTTGTTTTTGGTTTTGTCCCAGTAGACGCCTTTAACGCCTGATGTGTTGCTGCGCGCCAGTTTGGTGTTCCCCAAATTTTGCACGCGGTTTGCAACCCGCAGATTGCACCAGCGGTTATCCGATGGATCGCCGTTTATGTGGTCCACAAGCGAGGGGTCACTACCTGTCATCATTTTCCAGATTATACGATGCACGTAATATTCATGCGGTCCGATATTTGTTTTTAGCCGGCCGTCTTTCAGCGCGGTTCCGATTGCGCCTCCGTGTGTCCGCATGCCGCCACGAACTACGCGCAGCATTCGGTACAGCACACCCGATTCAGGGTGATAGTAGAATATACCACAGAGTTCTTCTTTGGACGGCAGTGTCCGCGTATAAGGTAGCGTAGTGTTGCGCGCCATCGCGTTGGACAAACGCAATACACCGTCAAGGCGGCCAGTTAGACTTTTACGCACGGTGCGGCGATTGTTGTTTTGCTGCTTTTGCGTAGCGTTACGCAGGTTGCACCACCGGTTATCAGCGCGGTTTCTGTTAATGTGGTCCACCGTTTCCGCGTCTTCGCCAGTCATCCACTTCCAAATGACGCGGTGCGCTTTCCACGATATACCGCGGTAGGGGTGAACACGCAGATAACCGTGAACACAACAGTCAGTAATAAGGGCGCCACCTCTACGCCGATAATCGTACGGCTCTTTCCACGACAGCGCGCCTGTTTCTTGGTCGTAGTGAAACATGCGCCGAAGTTCTGCTTGTGGCGGAAGCGGTTTGGCGGCGGCCATATACGGTTGTCTTTCAGGAAACGATGCGGCGCAGGCCGATCCGCTCCAGGTCGGCGGCGGTCATGCGGTCGGTGAGGCGGGAGACGAGTTGCATGCTCTCGGCGGGCGGCAGGCAGGCGATGTCGGCCTCGTCGCGCAGCACCACCAGGATCGCGTCCGGGTTCTTGCGGCCGATCGCGTGGGCGAGGCCGCCGCACTGCTCGGCGGTGATGGTGCTGTCGCGCAGCACCACCAGCACCGCGCCCTGTTTCGGAATCTGCCGCACGCTGAACCGCTCGGTCATGGCGTCAGTCCTTCGTTCCTGCGCTCTGTTTCTCGGCGCGCGAGTTGCGCCGCACGCCGCTGGTGTGGCCGTGGCCGATGGACCGCGCCGGGTCGATCTTGCTGGTCATGCGGTTGCCGGGCGGCGCTTCGTCCTGGCCGTCGCCCGCGGTGTCGCTCTCGCCGTAGATGCTGTTCAGCACGATGGCGGCGAGGGTGGCGAAGGCGGCGCCCTTGTTGGGGTCTTCCGGGCAGAGGCTCATCACCTCCATCAGCGGCTTCAGGTGCTCGGGCACGCCGTCGGTCAGCGGCTTCTGGTCGGCCTCGGCGCGGCTCTCCGCCCAGGTGCGGCTGAGCTTGCGCGCCTCGTATTCGCGGGCATCGGTCTTCGGGTCGGTGTTGGTGAAGCGGAAGTGCAGATGCGGCCAGTTCGGCCAGAGCAGATACTGGTTGATGCCCTCGGCGATGAACTGCAGCAGCGGCGGCAGGCCGGGATCATCGACACCGGCGATGTCGAGGCTGCCGCCCTTGACCGGTTCGTTGTCGGCGGCGTGGCCGGAGGCGAACAATCCAAGCCGGCGCACCGGGAACGAGGTGACCGCGCAGAACGCGCCGACCATCATGTTCATGTGGTCGCGGTAGCGGACCTCCTGCCCCTTCATGTCCATCATGTTGAGGATTTCGACATCACCCTCGTCGGGCACCGACACCACCGGCACGCCCCAGGCTTTGGTGATGCCCTTCTTGGCGTTGTTCCACTCGCGCATCAGGACATCGACCTGGTCCTGGTTCCAGAAATCCCCTTTCAGCAGCATGATGCCGTTGGGGATGCTGTTGCGCGTGAAAACATCTGCGTTGAGGTCGATCGCGTTCTGGAACGCCTGGATCAACCGCACGCCCTGTTCGATGAACGACCAGCCGTACTGCGCCACTTCGGGGTCGGTGCGCGGGTTCATCACCCGCCAGAACATCTCGTCGCGGGTGAAGCCGGTGATCGGGTTGCCCGTCTCGTCGAGCAGCGCCGCGAACATGGCCGGGTCGTTGCGGTAGCCGACGCCGGGCCGCGCGAGCCGGATCAGGCCCGCCGGCAGGTTGGTGAACCGCTTCACCCGCCCGGCGCGGTCCATGTCGGTCCACACCGCCCACCCGTCATAGGTCAGGATGTCCTCGACTGAGGCGGCGAGGAACTGGCTGAACGGCGTGATCAGGCCGGCGTCGCGCTCGCGGGCATCGGCGTAGGCGGTGTCGAGCGAGCAGTTGTAGAGGAATTTCTGCGCCGCCAGGATGTCGCGCTTGTCGGCGGCGCTCGGCGAGCGTTCGGCTTCCAGCAGGTCGATGCGCCAGCCTGGCGTCCAGGGCTGCGCCGCCAGATTGGCGTAGCGGCGGATGTCGGACTTGCGCTGGTTGATGATGATGTCGGGCAGGATGCTTTCCCGCCGCACCTTGCGCAGACTGTCCGGGTTGATGCCGGGCCATGCCATCAACCCGGAGGCGACGGCGTCGGGCATGGTCGAGATGGTGGCGTAGGAGAACGCCTGCGGCGGGGGCGTCAGCGCCTTGCTGATGCCGGCGATGGCCTCGCCCGCCTTGTGCAGCGCGAACAGGTAGTGGTCGATCGACTGGGCGACGCCGCCGAGTTCCACCGGGACGCTGGGCAGCAGGGCTTTCCGGGCCGGTTCGGCGGCGTTGGGATCGAAAGTGCCTGGTTGCGCCATGTGGCGGCGTCGCCTCCGTGCGGCCTCACGTCGCCGTGATAACACGCCCGGAACAGGTCGTCCAGGGACTTATTTCGGTCTACGGCGACGCCTTCGCCCAGCGGGAACACCCGTCCAGCGCCATCCGCTTCGAGTCGTCGAGCGCGCAGCGGGTCGCATTCCCGGCCACGGTCCAGTGCCGGCAGGGCGCCCCGCACAGCCCGTGCACCTGCAGCCCGGCTTCGCCGGCCAGGTCGAGCGTCGCCACCAGCCCGCCCAGCGTCGCCCGGTTGCGCTGCGCCGCAGCCGCCGCCTCGACGACCGGCGCCGGCTCGCCATCCGCCAGGTCGGTCGGCAACTTGCCGGTCTTGCGCGAGCGCAGGATGGCGTAGGTGACGAGATGCACGAAGGCGTCGAACTCGTCGGCGCGCGACGGCACGGCGTCGCCGGAGAACGCCAGCACTTTCTTCAGGAAGTCGGGCGCCCAGCGCGCGCCGGCCGGATACATCACCCGCCCCAGCCGCGCCCAGCCCTGCACCGAGGCCGCCCCGCCGCCGACGCCGTTGACCGCGCGGGCGATCTTGCCCTCGACCACCTTGATCGGATAGAGCGGCACGTCGGAGGATTTCAGGGTCTGGATCAGCGAGATCCCCGACGCCTTCTCCTCGACCACCACCCGCCGCGGCGACCATTTGTGGTTCTGCCGCCGCACCGCCTGCACCAACTGGCTGAAATCGACGTGCTCGGCGAACAGGTCGAGCAGCAGCACGTCGAAATGGAACTCGCAGGGGCCGACCACCGCCGGGTCTTCGCCGCGGTGCCACTGATTGCACGGCAGCAGCAGCGCGGTCATGCCAGCGGTCAGCGCCTCGGACTGGCTTTGCCCGAAGGCGGTGTCCCAGGCTTGCGCGACGTGGCCGCGGCCCTGGCCGACGAAGCTCTGCACGGCGGGCGACGCGAGGCCGAGCGCCAGGTCCTCCGGCGCGGCGTAGGGCCGGAAGTCGCCCTCGACGAACACGCGGTCCTCGGCGGCGCGCGGGTCGCCCTGGTAGACCGACTGGTAGAGCCGCGGGTTGCCGCGGCGGATGGCGTTGGCCTCGCCGCGCTTGGCGTCCGAGGTCGGCCAGTAGAACCCCTCGCCGGTCGGGTCGATGCCGTAATAGGCGCGGTATTTCGTGACCCGCGAATCGGCCGGTTGCTCCGGGTCCGGCCGCAGCGACTCGGAGTAGACGCAGCGCAGCCCCTTCGGCACGTACACGTCGTACCAGAGGTTCTGCTGGCCGGGCCGGTGCGCCGGGGTGTGCAGCACCACCCAGTCGCCGGACTCGATCCAGTGGCCGTAGATGTCGTCCACCGCCCAGCGCCGGCCGGTCGCGATGAACCGGCAGCCGCGCGGATCGGCGCGGCCGAGCAGGGTGCGGTAGTAGGTCTCGATCACGTCGGCCCGCGCCTCGGGCGTCAGTGTGTTGCTCTCGTCGTGCAGGTCGTCGAGCAGGATCAGACGGGCATGCACGCCGGTCAGCGCCTTGCTCTTGAGACCCGCCGCGAAGTAGGAGGCGTCCTGGTCGCCCGGCGCGCGGCCGGTGACGAACAGCCCGCGCTCGGTGGACCACCCGGCGTTCTTGTCCGGCACCACATCGGGGTAGAGTTCGCGGAAGTGCTTCGATGTCTGGATCACCTCCATTGCCGCGTGCAGGAAGGTGCCGACCAGTTTCTCGCCCGCCGACACACCGAGCACGGTCATGGTGGGGTCGTTGCCGATCTCCCAGGTCGGAATCGCGTTGCCAAAGAGCGTGCTCTTGCCTGTCCCCGGCGGACCCAGTACCAACATCTTCGGGATGCGGTCATCTTCCACGCCGGCGATGATCGGGTAATGATGCGGCGCCAGGGTAAAGCCGCGCGGGCTGAACACACTGTTGTAATGAACGGCCAGCGGCACGCGCTGCTTCGTGTCAGCCATCGTCGCGCGGTTCCTGAAGTTTCTTCGCCAGCGCCTCTACGGATATCGGTTGCAATAAAGCCACGCTCACAACGGGCGCGGCGTATACGTCATCGGGTAAATCATCGCAGTCGAACCTGCGCACCGATCCGTCATCGAACCGCTGCACCACACGGTAGCGCATCACTCAAGCCCTCACGACATGGAACGGCGGCAGCAGGTGCGACGCGCGCAGCTTGTTCACCGCCAGCAGCGCCTTCGGGCTGTAGGCGTCCGGCATGCCGAGCAGCTTCTGGTTCGCCGCCCACTCGCGCACGGTCTGCCACGACACCGGGTTCAGGCGCGTGCTGCGAAGGGCGTCGCGCTCCATCTGCGCCGCGACCGAGGGCAGCCCGTCGCGGCCGACGACGACCTGCTGCGCCAGGGCCGGGCGGCCCGTGTCGACCGGTATCGGCAGCGGCGGCGCGACCGGCGCCGGCGGCGTGTCAGGCTGCGTCTTCGGCGGCGCCTTCCACCCGTGCAGGTAGGCCCGCTGCTGCAAGGCGCCCAGGCCGCTGATCGGAACACCCGGCAGCGTGTTCAACCGCGCCAGTATGTCCGGCCAGGCGTGTCCTGCCTGCCGCAGCGCGCGCCCGAGTGCGTCGCGCTCAGGCGTCCACACCGGCGTGCCGTGGTTGCGCGTCGACGCGCCGGCGACGGGTGGCGCCGGCGGTTCCGGATCAGGTTCCGGTTCCGGTTCCGGTTCCGGCGCAGGGACCGGTTCGGGCGCGGGCGGCAGCGGATTCGCGTCGAGAAAGGCGTCGATCGTCTCCGGCGCCACCATCAGGCCGGTATGACCGGGCGCGGTTGCCGGCGCGCTGCCCGGTCGCGGCCATTTCTGGCGGGCGGCCCGGTTGCGCACGGCTTTCGGGCTTGCGATCGGCGGCCCCGGCAGTTCGTTCAGGGCGCGCATGACGTTCGGTGAGCGCACGCCCTGCGCCCAGAGCCGCTGGCCTTCCGCGTCGCGCTCGGGGGTCCAGGTGGCGGTCTGTTGCTGGCTTTTGAACGAGTGCCGCGCGGGCGGCCACCCGAAATCGGCGGCGTGCCGCTGCACCGCGTTGATGCTGCCGATCGGCGGCCCCGGCAGCCGGTTTATCTCGGCGAGGATGTCGCGGTCATAGGCGCCGGCTTCGCGCATCTGCCGGCCGCGCGCGTCGCGCTCCGGCGTCCAGGTGACGAACTGGCGGCGGGGCGGGTGTTCCGCAAGCGGCGGCGCCGCGATGGGCAGACGCCGGACGATCTCCTTGCGCATGTCGGCGAGGTCGAGCCGCATCGCCGCGGATTCCTCGCCGAGTTCCTCCAGCGCCTTGCGCAACCGGCCGAACGCGGCCTCGGCGACGCGGTCAAGCAGTGTTTGCCACTCCGGCGAGGGCGCCAGTTCCAGGCGGAAGGTGAACTCAGGCAAGGCCGTGCCTCTGATTGACGGCGTGCTGCACGGCGTCGGTGAACAGGCCGGCGACGATTGCCGCCGGGTGGTGTGGCGGGCACAGCACCTCGGGCGGTTCCGGCAGCGGCTGGCCGGCGACCAGCCAGGGCCGCGGCGGCTCGCCGAAGAACCAGCGCCGCTCCAACTCCAGCGCCTGCAGGTCGGCCAGTTTGACCGCCGCCACCGTCTCGGCCGGCATGTCGGGGTCGAGGCCGAAGGCGATGTGGACCTGCCGCGCGATACCGCGCTCGATCCGGGTCCAGATCGCCGGGAAGTCCGGGTCCAGCGCGGCCACCGCCGCCTTCACTGGCGAGGTCAGGTCGCCCATGTAGGCTTCCGGCGCGTCGTGCAGCAGGGCGTAGAGCCGGGTTTCCGGGTCGTCGGGGTAGACGACGCGGCTGACCAGCAGCGAGTGCGCCGCGACCGACCACGGACGATTGCTGTGGCCGTTGAAGCGGTTGAGGCGCGACAGCGCCTGCGCGATGTCGGCGAGCAGGATCTTGCGCGCGCTCGGTGCCAGCAGGTCGAAGGCGTCGCCGGCGGCGGTCTGCATCCAGGTTTCGGGTGTGTCGTGGTCCACGGTTGCGCTTTCACACGGTCACCGGCATGATAATCGCGAGTGTGGAAGGATGACAACCCCGTGAGCGACCCGTCCGGTGATTTTGACGAACGCCTCGATCGTGCGGCGGCGGTGCTGGCGCCGAGTGCCTTCGGCGACCCGAAACTGGGGCCTGCGTTCAGCGACCATCACCGGCTGTTCTGCCAGCAGATGGCGCGGATGAAGGTGCTGCGGGTGCTGGCGGCGCTGCGCGGCGAGACGATCGCCGAGGACAATCCGGCCGGGTATCGGCCGGACCTGCTCGACGCCCCGGTCGTTCTGCCGCGGGTGGTGCTCGACGGGGTGCGGGATGCGCTGCTGGATGCCGAGATGATGGGTGTGGTCGAGAAGCGCCTAGGCGACGTGAAGGCGGCGGAAATTCTCGGCCGTCTGCTGGCGCTGTGAATTATTTTATTTTCGGGAGGATTTTAGGCGAATTTTAATTGCTTTGGAGTGTTTTATGTGTTGGAAAATGCCGGAATGAGTAAAGTAATTTAAGGTATTTTTAATATAAAAATTTTTGTCGAAAATTTCTCGGTTAAAATGCGGATTGAATAAAGTAATTTAAGGTATTTTTAATATAAAAATTTTTGTC
>JAJZVE010000604.1 GCA_021845835.1 Pseudomonadota bacterium
ACATGGCGACGGCGGCCAGGCAGCCGACCGCGAAGTTGCGGTCCAGGAAGGCGCGCAGGTTCACCACCGGCTTGCTGGCGAACAGCGTCAGCCAGATCACCGCGCCGACCAGGCCGAGCACGCACAGCGTCGCCGTCAGCCGGATGAAGGACGAGCCGAACCAGTCGGCATCCTCGCCGCGGTCCAGCGTGATCTGCAGGAAGCCGAGGCCGACCGCGATCAGGCCGATGCCGATGTAATCGAGGTCGAGCCAGCTCGACCGCTCGCGCTCGACCCAGGGCGGGTCTTCCACCAGGGCGGCGATGGTGGGGATGGCCAGCAGCCCGATCGGGATGTTGATGAAGAAGATCCAGCGCCAGGAATAGGTGTCGGTGATCCAGCCGCCCAGCGTCGGGCCGATGATCGGCGCGAACACCACCGCGACCGCCACGACCGAGAAGGCGCGGCCGCGCTGGGCGGCGGGGAAGGTGTCGAGGATGATGGATTGCTGGTTCGGCTGCAGCCCGCCGCCGAAGAACCCCTGCAGCAGCCGGAACAGGATCAGCTGCGTCAGGCTGGAGGCGATGCCGCACAGGAACGAACAGGCGGTGAAGGCGCCGATGCAGATCAGGAAATAGCGCTTCCGCCCGATGATCCGCCCCAGCGCGCCGGAAATCGGCAGCACGATGCCGTTGGCCACCAGATAGGAGGTCAGCGTCCAGGTGGCGTCGTCATAGCTGGTGGACAGGCTGCCGGCGATGTGCGGCAGGCTGACATTGACGATGGTCGAATCGAGAATCTCCATGAACGCCGCGACCGTCACCACCACGGCGATCAGCCATTTGTTCGCCCGCGGCTGCCACTGCTCGTCCTGCCGGCGCTGCTGCTGCTGGTCGGTCTCGCTCATGCGCGCACCCCGGCACTCCCGCGGCTGTCATGCCCGCTGCGGCCAACGCGGCGTGGATGGCGGACGGCGACGCCTCGCCGATCCGTGATATCCTGCTTGCGGCGGCGGCTGCGGTCGGCAATGATCGCTCAGAAATGATCACCCGTCACGTCATCAAGGGTCGCGTGCCGGCCCGCCACGGCGTGCAACTATTCCGCCGCCTTCGCGTCATGTCCCGACTGTTCCTCCGGCATGGGCGGCGGCGGCGATGACGGCACGAAGGCCGGGGATGTGCGGGCCGGCGCGGGTTCCCGCCTGCGCGACGCAGGACTGTCGAGAAGGAATCACATGCTCTACCATCTCTACGAATTCCAGCGGGCGACGCTGCAGCCGATGCGCCTGTTCGCGCATGGTGCGCTGTCGATGCTGGATGCGCCGTTCAACCCGCTGCGGCCGACGCCGATGGGCCGGCTGACCGCCGCCGCCCTCGACAGTTTCGAGCATTCCACCCGCCGCTTCGGCAAGCCGGAATTCGGCCACGCGCAGACCGTGATCGACGGCGAGCGGGTCGAGGTGACCGAGATGGTGGTCGCCTCCCGCCCCTGGTGCGACCTCAAGCGCTTCCGCCGCGCCGCGCACCGGCCGGACGACCCGGTGGTGCTGATGGTCGCCCCGATGTCCGGCCACTACGCCACCCTGCTGCGCGGCACGGTGGAGGCGTTCCTGCCCGATCACGAGGTCTATATCACCGACTGGCGCGACGCCCGCGACGTGCCGCTGATGGTGCCGGACTTCACCCTCGACGACTATATCGAAACGGTGATGGACTTCGTGCGCCTGCTCGGCCCGCGCACGCATCTGGTCGCGGTGTGCCAGCCGGCGGTGCCGGTGCTGGCGGCGGTGGCGCTGATGAACGCCAACGAGCCGGCCGCCGCGCCGTGCAGCATGACGCTGATCGGCGGCCCGATCGACACGCGCGAGGGGCCGACCGCGGTCAATCACTTCGCCAAGCGCCACGACCTCGACTGGTTCCGCCGCAACGTCATCCACCCGGTGCCGTTCGGCCATGCCGGCTTCCTGCGCAAGGTCTATCCCGGCTTCCTGCAGCTCGCCGGGTTCCTGGCCATGAATCTCGACCGCCATGTCGAGGCGCACTGGCAGATGTTCCTGCATCTCGTGCAGGGCGACGGCGAGCCGCTGGCCGCCAAGCGCGCCTTCTACGAGGAATACCGCGCGGTGATGGACATGTCCGCGGACTATTACCTGGAAACCATCCGCGCCGTGTTCCACGAGCACCTGCTGCCGCGCGGCCTGATGACCTGGCACGGGGAGCGGGTGGACACCACCGCGATCCGGCGCACCGCGATGCTGACCATCGAGGGCGAGCGCGACGACATCTCCGGCATCGGCCAGACAAAGGCCGCGCACGGCCTGACGCCGCATCTGCCCGCCGCGATGAAGCAGCACGTGGAGCAGAAGGGCGTGGGCCATTACGGCCTGTTCAACGGCCGCCGCTTCCGCGAGGAAGTCGCCCCGCGCATCCAGTCCTTCATGCGGGAGGCCGCGCGCCTGGCCTGATCAGGCGGAGCAAGCCGGCAATTCCACCAGCACCGGCGCCGCCGCCTCGGCGTCGCCGGCGAGCAGCAGCCGCAGCCGCCCGCCGCTCTGGTGCGCCAGCAATGCCGTCAGCGCCGCCTGCAGGCGCGGCCCGCGCGGCGCGTCCGGCAGCGCCGCCCAGGCGCACGCGGCATCGGTCAGCATGGCCGCGAACCCCTCCGGCCAGCCAGCCCGCGCGCCGTCGATCGCCAGCACCATGTCCTGCGCCGGGTCGCCCTCCAGCGTCACCGTGCCGCCGCGCGGCAGGCTCTCCGCCGCCAGCAGCAGCAGATTGAGCAGCAGCCGCGCCGCCGGCGGCGCCAGTGCCGCGGCTTCCACGGGGCCGGCGAATACGATCCGCAGCCGGTGCGCGTTCGGCAGCGCCGCCGCCATCTCGCGCAGGCCGCCCGCGTCCAGCGGCGCCGGCGCGCCCCAGGCGGCGCGATACAGCGCCAGCCGCCGGCGCAGCGTCGTCGCCGCCTCGCGGGCGATCTCCAGCGCCTCGGCATCCGCCTGCGGCTCGGCCAGCGCCGCGCACAGGCCGCTGGTGGGTCCGCTCAGGTCGTGCACCAGCCGCGTCGCCAGCAGCTCCGCCAGCCGCAACCCGGGCGCGCGGTCCGCCCCTGCCTGCCCGCCCTGCATGCCAGCCATCTCCCCGACGCCGATCCGGACGGCGTTCGGCTTACGATGTGCCGGGAATCGTGTCGAGAGCGACGGAGGCTGGGATGCCGCGACGCGGCGGGGTGATGCTGGAGCCGGGCCAATGGGTGCGCCATCCCGGCCAGCCGGACTGGGGCGCGGGGCAGGTGCAGTCGGTGGACGGCGAGCGGGTGACGGTGAATTTCGAGCACGCCGGCAAGGTGCTGATCAACGCGCTGGTGGTGACGCTGGAACCGGCCGAGCCGTGACCCTTGCGTGATGGCGCGCAACCGCCGACATTCCGGCCACGCCCCAAGGAGCCTCTGCCCGCGATGAAGGACCCGTTCGGCCGGGATATCACCTATCTGCGCATCTCGGTCACCGACCGCTGCGATCTCCGCTGCGTCTACTGCATGGCGGAGGACATGAGCTTCCTGCCGAAGGCCGACATCCTGACGCTGGAGGAACTGGACCGCCTCGCCGGCGCCTTCATCCGCCTCGGCACGCGCAAGATCCGCCTCACGGGCGGCGAGCCGCTGGTGCGGCGCGACGTGATGACGCTGTTCCGCAGCCTCGGCGCGCGGCTCGGCCAGGGGCTGGACGAACTGACCGTCACCACCAACGGCAGCCAGCTTGCCCGCTTCGCCCCCGACCTGCGGGCGGCCGGCGTGCGGCGGATCAATGTCAGCCTGGACACGCTCGATCCGGCGAAATTCACCGCCATCACCCGCTGGGGGAAGATCGAGAAGACGCTGGACGGCATTTTTGCCGCCAAGGCCGCCGGG
>JAJZVE010000605.1 GCA_021845835.1 Pseudomonadota bacterium
AGGATCTGCGCCATCACAATTGCCTGACCTGGCCCCTCGACGGCCGCTTCGAGCAGGGCGAGGCTTGCTGGCAGTTCCGGAATGCCTCGGGAACGCGAGAGCTTCGCGTGTCCGGCAATCTTCAGGCCAACAACACGGCCGCCCTGCACCAGGCTGCCCTCGCCGGCGTCGGAATCGCCCTGCAGCCGATCTGGTGCGTGGAGGACGACATCGCATGCGGGCGGCTGGTGCGAATACTTCCGGAGTTCGAGGTGACGCCGACGACTTTCGACCACCACATCTACGCAGTGTACCGGAAGGCGCCGTATCTGCCGCCCAAAATCCGCGTCTTCATCGACTTCCTGGCGAACGCCTTTCGGCGGACGTCCTGCCGTGTGGCAAGGTCGGCCGCCCGTCAGAGCCCGGAAATGCTTCGGCCGCTTGCGGCTGCCAGCTGACCGTCCTGGTCGCCGGGCGTCAGCGGGCCGGCCGGAGATGTTCCGCCAGCCAGTCGCGCGCGGCCGAGGCGGCGTCTTCCAGTCCTGGCCCATAGGGTCCGTAATGGCCGCCCTCCAGCAGGACGAGCCGCTTCGGCTCCCGCGCCGTTGCATAGGCGGCAAGCTGATCATCGACCGGAGTCCGGACGTCGTTTCGCGCCAGGATCATCAGAAGCGGCGTCGGTGCGATTCGTTCGATGAACGGCCAGGGCTCGTACTCGCTGAACATATCCCAGCTCTTGAGCGTGACCTCGTTGCGGTACGTCGTTCCGACGGCGGCTACGCTGCTCCATGCGAAGCTTTCGCTTCCGGGAACGGAGATGGGGGCGTAGCGCGGCGGCTCTCCGCGCAGCCGCGCCTCGCGATCGGCATAGTAGTCCGCGCGCAGCGCGCCGAGCCGGTCGGCCGGCGTCGTCCGCTGGATTGTCCGCAGCCCGCTGACGAGCGGCACCTGAGACACCACGCAGGCAACGCGGCGGTCGACGGCGCCGACGACCAGAACGTGCCCACCCGAGTAGCTTGTTCCCCACAGGCCGATGCGCGTCGGATCGATGTCATCGAGCAGCCGGCCAAACGAGACGACATCACGCATGTCCTGGACCTGCTGCCAGGGATTCGCCTCCTGCCTCGGCTCACCGGTGCTGGCACCGAAGCTGCGGTGGTCGTAGAGAACGACGGCGAAGCCGCTGGCGGCGAGTGTTTCGGCAACCCGAGGAAGCGCCATCTCGCGCACTGCGCCGAAGCCGTGGCTCATGATGACCAGCGGCGCCGGCCCGGAGGCGTCGGGTCGGTAAAGCCAGCCTGCCAGGGTGGCCCCTTCGACCTTTATGGCGATGTCGGATCGCGTCATTGCCGTCCCTCCCGCATGCGTAACAAGGTCCCGGGGCGAGACGCCTTGCTTGAAGACTCGCCCGTCGGCTGTTCGTCGGCACGATCCGCAGCCGCTACAGATAGGCCGAGGAGAGTGTATCCCCAGCGGTGCCGCTCAGCAGTTCGCGGCTTTCGCCCTGCAAACCGATCCGACCGCGACGCAGGACGTAGGCGTGATCGGAAACCTTGAGCGCCAACGCCGCCATCTGTTCCGCGATGATGATCGCGGTGCCCGACTGCCGGGCGTACCCCATGATATAGTTGTAGATTTGCGTGATCACCACGGGTGCAAGTCCGAGGGAAGGCTCGTCGAGCAGCAGGTATTGCGGGCTGCGGATCGTGGCGCAGGAAAGGACCATCATCTGCTGCTGGCCGCCGCTCAACAGACCCGCCGGCGTGCGTCGCTTCTCGGCGAGCGGAGGAAACTGCTCGTACACGGTCTGCAGGGCCTGCGGCAGCGGGATCACGCGGCGACCGAAACTCCAGGAAAGCCGCAGGTTGTCCTCCACCGCCAGTTGCCTGAACAGGCGACGGCCTTCCATCGCGTGTGCAAGGCCAAGGCGTGCGCGGCGATGCGCGGCTACCGTCGTGATGTCCAGGCCGTCAAGCAGGACCCGGCCGCCCCTGATCGGCGCCAGCCCCGAAATCGCACGCAGCAGCGAGGACTTGCCGGCGCCGTTGGCACCCAGAATTGCCGTCGTCGTGCCGCTGCGCGCGACGAGCGATACCCCGCGCAACGCCTCGACGGGCCCGTAACTGACATGCAGATCGGTTATCTCAAGCAACGGCGAGCGCCTCCTCGCCAAGATAGGCCGTGATCACGCCGCGGTCGCGACGCATCCCTTCGAAATCGCCCTGGTAGATGATGCGCCCACTGTCCAGAACGACGACCTCGTCCACAAGGTCTTCGAGGATATCCATGTGGTGCTCGATCAGGAGAATGGTCAGGCCCATCTTCTTCATGTCGCGCAGCAGCTTGCCGAGCCGCTCCATCTCGACTTCCGAGAGACCGGCGGCCGGCTCGTCAAGCAGGATCGCCCGCGGGCGGGAGAGGAGCGCCCGCCCCACCTCGACGAACCGGTTCGTGCCGTAGGGCAGCTCGGCCATGGTGCGCTCGGCAACGTCGGTCAGGCCGGTGAACCGTAGTATTGCGTCGATCGAGGCAAGACATCTTGCCTCCTCGTCCAACGCCGAAGGAAGAGCGAGGACGGCGGCCAGCCCGGAGTGGCGCAAGAGCCGGTGGGCCCCGAGCAGCAGGTTCTCGCGCACCGTGAAATGCGGCACCAGTCGCGGATCCTGGAACGTCCGCACCAGCCCGGCCCGGGCCACCCGGAAGTCCTTCTGCCCGGTGATGTCATGGCCGTCGAACAGCACCGTCCCGCCACTCGGTTGGCAAATGCCGCTCATGACGTTCACCAGTGTGCTCTTGCCCGACCCGTTGGGGCCGACCAGCGCGGTGACGCTGCCCGGTGCCAACCGGAGCGCGACATTGTCGAGAGCGGTGAGGCCGCCGAAGCGCACCGTGATTCCGCTGACCGCGAGCGCGCCGCCCCGCGGTCCTTCCTCGACGGCCTGCCCAAGCTCGACCGTGCCGTCGCTGACCGTGCGACGGAGCGCTGCCCGCTTGATGAACCTGGGAGGATTGAACAGCAGACCGGCGATGCCTCTGGGCAGAGCGATGAGAGAAAAGGTCAGAATGATGCCGTAGGCAATGAACTGGTACTCGGCAAAGCCCTGCAGGCGCTCGGGCAGGAAGGTGAAAAAGGCGGCGCTCACCGCCTGGCCGGCGATCGATCCCATCCCACCCACGATCGAGATCACGAGCACCTCGATCGAGCGGGAAAGACCGAAGCTCTCCGGACCAAGATAGCCGACGAGATGGGCGTAGAACCCTCCCGCGAGCCCGGCCAGTCCGCCGCTCAGGGCGTACGCGAGCTGCTTCATCCCCTCGGGTGAAATGCCGATGCTGCCCGCGGCAAGTTCGCTGTACTGGATCGCGAACAAAGCCCGCCCGACACGGCTCTGCGTCAGGTTGCGCAGCAGCCACAGCAGCAGCACCGTGACCGCCAGAAGAATCCTGAGGTACTGCACCGCGTCTATGTGCAGACCCATGACGGCGAGACTGCGCAATGTCGTCGAGGGGACTCCGGTCAGCCCCATGGTCCCGCCCGTCACGTCGTCCCATCCGCGTACGATCTCGTAGGATATCATCCCGAACCCGAGTGTCATCATCGCCAGATAAAGCTCTCGCACGCGTCTGGCCGGAAACGACAGCAAGTATGCGGAGACCAGCGCCGTAGCCGCACCAGCCGGGACGGACAGCAGGATTTCCAGATGATAGGTCTTCGCCAGGATCCCCGAGGTATAGGCGCCGATCGCGAAAAAGCCGGCGTGGCCAAGCGATACCTGGCCGGCAAGCCCGGTCAGGAGATTGATGCTCTGCGCAAATATTGTCGCGATCAGGACGAAAGTGACAAGCTGGACCGTTCCCGCGCTCATCCAATGCGCGCCGAAAAAAATCACGGCGACAAGC
>JAJZVE010000606.1 GCA_021845835.1 Pseudomonadota bacterium
GGCCAGCCCGTTCGACTACGCGGCGCAGACCCGTGCCTTCGTCGTCACCGACCTGCCGCCCGGCGACATCGACGCACTGGCCGCCACCTATCGCGCGCTGTTCGAGGCCGCGGGCGGCGGCGCGCTTGGGCTGTTCACGGCGATCAGGCGGCTGCAGGCGGTGCATGCGCGCATCGCGCCGGCGCTGGAGGCGGCCGGGCTGCCGCTGCTGGCGCAGCATGTCGATGCGATGGACAATGCCACGCTGGTCGATGTGTTCCGCACCGAGGAAGCGAGCTGCCTGCTCGGCACCGACGCGATGCGCGACGGCGTGGACGTGCCCGGCCGGGCGCTGCGTCTGGTGGTGTTCGAGCGCGTGCCCTGGCCGCGCCCGGACATCCTGCACCGCGAGCGGCGCATCCATCTGTCCGGCGGCGAGCCGAAGGCCTATGACGACCGCGTGGCGCGCCTGCGGCTGCGGCAGGCGTTCGGGCGGCTGATCCGCTCCGCCGGCGACCGCGGCGTGTTCGTGCTGCTGGATCGGCAGACCCCGTCCCGCCTGCTCGCCGCCTTTCCGCCCGGCGTGCAGACGCGCCGCGTCGGCCTCGCCGCGGCGGTGGCGGCGACGCGGGCGTTCCTCGGCTAATCGGCGGTGCGGGCGGCGCGGCGGTGTGCTGCGAAGGCGATCCCGGCGAAGCCGAGCCCGACCGCGCACACCGCCGGCCAGCCGGCCAGCAGCCATGCCGTGCCGGCCGCGCCCGATCCGATCGCGCCACCGACGAACATGACGGTCATGAAGATCGTGTTCACCCGCCCGCGCGCTTCCGGCGCCAGCGCGTAGATCACTGACTGGTTGCCGATCTGCGCCGTCTGCACGCCGAGATCGAGCAGGATCAGCCCGGCGATCAGCCCCGCCAGTCCCGGCACGAACGCGAACAGCGGCCACGACAGCGCCGCGACGGCGATGCCGGCGCCGACCACGACCTGCGGGCCGTGCCGGTCCGCGAGCCGCCCCGCAACCGACGCCGCGAGAATCCCGCCGACCCCAAGCACGCCGAACAGGCCCGCCACGTCGCTGCCGAGCGACAGCGGCGGCGCTTGCAGCTTCAGCGCAAGGACGGACCAGAAGGCACTGAAACTGCCGAATAGCCCAGCCTGCACCAGTGCCGCCCGGCGCAACGGGCGGTAATGCCGCACCAGATCGGCGAGCGAGAGCAGCAGGCCGGCATAGGACGCGCGGATCGCCGGCCGGCTGCGCGGCAAGGCGATCGCCAGCAGCACGCCGACCAGAACCGCCAGCACCGCGGCCAGACCGAACATGGCGCGCCAGCCGAAATGCTCGGCAACGGCGCCGGACAGCACGCGGCCGCAGGATGCCGGTGAACAACCCGCTCATCACCGTCCCCACGGTGCGGCCGCGCGCGGCCGGCGCCGCCAGTTCCGCGGCGAAGGGCACGATCTGCTGGGCGATGCAGGCACCGGCGCCGACCGCGACCGAGGCAGCGATCAGCGTGCCCGGTCCCGGCGCCAGCGCCGCCGCCGCCAGCGCCAGCGTCAGCCAGCCGAGTTGGCGCAGGATCAGCCGCCGGCGGTCCATGCGGTCGCCGAGCGGCAGCAGGAACAGGATGCCGAGGCCGAAGCCGACCTGGGTTGCGGTCGGGATCATCGCCACCTGGCCGGGACTGGCGTGCAGATCGCGCGCGATCAGGCCGAGCATCGGCTGGTTGTACCAGACATTGGCGGCGGCGAATCCGGCTGCCACCGCCATCGCCGCGGTCACGCGCGGCGCCAGGCCGGCGGCTGCGTCGGCAGATTTCACTTGCGCATCGGGCATTCCGGCCAAGATGGGGCGCGCTGCACGGGAATGCACGCGAAAGGCAGACGTGTCCTGCGATGGCTTGACGGAGCGCGCTGCCGCTTCGTTGCCGGCCGGCAACCGAGGCGCGACGATATCCGTCGTGTTTGCTGGACTTCTGGGATCGCGAAGTGCCATGACAGCACCGGCGACGATGCCTTGACGGCGCGGGTGAAGAGCGAATGGCGACGAGAGCCAGAAAATCGGCGGGACCGGCAGCGCCGCGGATCATGGCCGTGCGTCCACTGCCGACGCTGGTGGTACAATCGATCCGGCTGAACGGCAGCCTGGATCGCGTCGAGGACGACGGCACCATCGATGGCTGGTGCTGGTCGCCGGACGAGCCGGGCGTGCAGCGCCAGATCGCCGTGCTGGTCGATGGCGTGGAGGTGGTACGCATCGCCGCCGACCAGCCGCGCGCCGACCTCGCCTCGGCCGGCGTCGGCTCCGGCCGGCACGCCTTCCGCCTCGTGCTCCCGGCCGAGCGCCGGCGCGCCGGCGCCACCGCCGTGGTGGCGCTGCGCGACGTGAGCACCGAGCAGGCGGTCGGCGGGCCGGTCACGGTGCGGTGGCGCCCCGCCACCGATCCGACGCCGCTCACCGGCAGCCTGGACCGCATCTCGCGCGATGGCTGGGTCTCCGGCTGGTGCTGGTATCCCGACTGGCCGGACCGGCATGTGGAACTCAGCGTGCTGATCGACGAAGTGGCGGTGGGTAGCGTGGTCGCCGACGCCTTCCGCCCCGACCTGCAGCAGGCCGGCATCGGCGACGGGCGGCACGGATTCTCCTTCGCGCTGCCGTACACTGCCATCGCTGACCGCGGCACGCTGACGGTCGGGGTGCAGGACCTGCACACGGGCCAGCGGCTGGGCGAGAAGATCACGCTGCGCCTCGGCCGCATGGCCGCGGCGGAGGAGCGTATCCAGGACCTTGAGCGCGAAATCCGGCTGCTGCGCGGCCAGATCGAGACATTGCAGCAGAAGGCCGCGCTGCGCGACGAGGACGGCGCCGCGCGCGAGCTGTTCGCGACCGTCGCCGCGTTCTTCCAGGATCTCGCGCAGGGCGGCGCGGCGGGGCGCGGGGTGGGCGCGGCGGCGCTGCCGGCGGCACTCGCCGAGATGACGGCGCGCTGGGCGCCGCTGACGCTGGCGCTGCCGGGACGGCCGCTCGCCACCATCTGCATCGCCGCGACCGCGCCGTGCGAGACGGTGCATGCCTGCATCGCCGCCATCCATGCCGCCCGGCTCGACGAGCAGGCGGAGGTGGTGCTGCTGGACGACGGCGCCGCCGGGGCCGAAACGGCGCTGCTGCCGACGGTGGTGCGCAACCTGCGCTACGTGTTCCACAACGAGGGCAGCGGCCTGGTCGCCGCCCGCAACGAGATCGCCGCCGGCGCCGCCGCGCCGTTGCTGGTGTTCCTCGCCCCCGAGGCGCGCGTCAGCGCCGGCTGGCTCGCCGAAATCGCCGCCACCTTCGACGCCGAGCCGCAGGCGGCGCTGCTGACCGGACGGCTGCTGCGCGACGACGGGCTGCTGCAGCACGCGGGGCTGCTGGCGACGCCGGCCGGCCGCCTCGCCGATCCGGGACAACTGGCGCCGGCGGAGGCGGGCGCGTTCCGCTTCCTGCGCCCGATCGACGCGGCGGCCGGCTATGCCTTCGCGGTGCGGCGGGAGGCGTTGCGTGACCTCGGCGGGTTCAGCCCGCTGTTCGGCCGCTTCGGCCACGCCGTCGCCGACCTTTGCGCGCGCCTGCGCGAGGCCGGGTGGGCGGTGCTGTACCAGCCGCTCGCCACCGCTGCGTGGCACGACCGCGGCACGGAGGCGGACGGCGCGCCGCCCGATCTCGCGCTCGCCGACGAGGAAACGCTGCGGCTGCGCGAGCGGCTGCACGAGGGCTGGCCGCGCCCGGTCGGCTTCGTCGGCCGCGCGCTGGTGATCGACGACGACGTGCCGCGGCCGGATCACGACGCCGGCTCGATCGTCACCTTCGAGCAGATGCTGCTGCTGCGCCGGCTCGGCTATCACGTCACGTTCGCC
>JAJZVE010000607.1 GCA_021845835.1 Pseudomonadota bacterium
GGGCATTGATCGCGAGATTGAGCAGCGCGTTCTCCAGCTGGTTCGGGTCCACCAGCACGTCCGGCAGGCCGGGCGCGAGCCGCGTCTGCACCGTGACGGCGCTGCCCAGCGTGCGCGCCAGCAACTCGGACATGTTGCCGACCAGATCGCTGACATTTGTGCGCCGGGGTTCCAGCGGCTGCCGGCGGGCGAAGGCGAGCAGCCGGCGGGTCAGCCCCGCCCCCCGCGCCGCCGCCCGCTCGGCCGTGGCGAGCAGGCGGACGGCGTCCTCGTTGCCGGGGCCGCCTATGCGCATCTGCAACGACTCGATGCTCTGCATGATCACGGTCAGCAGGTTGTTGAAGTCGTGCGCGACGCCGCCGGTGAGCTGGCCGAGCGTCTCCAGCTTCTGCGCCTGTTCCAGCGCGGCGCGGCGCCGCTCCATCGCCTCCTGCTCCTGCCGCTGGCGGGTCATGTCGCGCAGCACCACGGTGACGCCGATGCCGCGCCCCGCCTGGTTGCGGACCACGCTGCGCACGGAATTGACCCAGAACCGCGTGCCGTCCTTGCGGCGGCGCCAGCCCTCCGCCTCCGTCCTGCCGTCGCCCTCCAGCACCGAGCGCAGGTCGCGCTCCACCATGCCGGCCGCGACATCCTCCTCGGTGAACAGCAGCGCCACGTGGCGGCCGATGACCTCGGCGGCGTCATAGCCGGTCATGATCGCGGCGCCCTCGTTCCAGGTCAGGATGCGGCCGTCGGCATCGAGCAGCAGGATGGCGTAGTCGCGGATGCTGCCGACCAGCAGGCCGAAGCGCTGCTCGCTTTCGTGCAGCGTCGCCTCGGCGCCGCGCAGGCGGCGCAGCAGCAGCGGGATGCCGCCGAGCAGCAGGATGCCGGCCGCGAGGATGCTGGCCGCGGCGTTCTGCTGGCTGTCCTGGCGCTGGATCGCGGCGTCGCGCGCCTGCCGCTCCAGCAGCAGCCGGTTCTCCTCCTGCAGGACGGAGCGGATCAGCGTGGCAACCTCCGCCATCTGCCGCAGCGGATGAAGCTGCAGGATGCGCTGGCGCGCGGCGTCGAAGCCGGACGTGCGGAATATGCCCGCCGTCTCGACCAGGCTGCGCAGCCGGCTGTCCAGCAGGCGGCCCAGGCGGTCCATCCGTTGTTGCTGCGCCGGATTGTCGGCGGCGAGCCGGCGCAGGCGGGCAAGAGCGGACGGCGCCTTGGCGACCGCCTCCCGACAGGCTGCCAGATAGGCAGGGTCGCCGGTGATGACGTAGCCGCGCTGGGTGCGCTCGGCCTGCTGCACCGCCTCGTCGAACTCGCGCGCCGCCGCGATCACCTCGAGCGTGTGGCGGACCTGCGCCTGACTCCGCTCGCGCGCGGGAACCACGCTGAATTCGTTGATGACCGTCAGCGCCAGCAGCACGACCGACGCCAGAACGATGGGCGTGAGCCAGGCCCAGAGGCCATCCGCCCGCAAACGCGGCTTCACCATGGCCACCACCGGAGGCTGCCGGGACGCGGGATGGCGGGGCGGACGGGCGGGATTGCCGCCTCCATCAGCACGGACCAACCGTCATGCCGCTTCCCCTCCGTCATCCGATTCCAGGCCGCAGACCCTTGCACTATCGGATATCATTGTGCGAAAAATTGCAACAAATGACACTGAGTTATATCAAATTGCCAAGGCTGCAAGTCCATTTGCGGTTTTCCAATCAAAAATCCTTTACACCAACGTATTGCGTATAAAGAAAATTTTCACCGTCGCGGCTTTCCGTCCCGACTCGTATCTGGTTGCATAGGCGGACCAGGAGGCGAGCACGTGCATCGGCGATACCACCGCACCCGGCATATCGTGATGGCAGTGTTACTCGCGCTCGGCCTGCCCGGCGGCGGCTATGCGGCCTATTGCGGCATCCTCATCGCCACGGGGAACCTGCACACGGTCGCGCCGGGAGAGATTTATCGCTCGGCGCAGCTCGACAGGCCGGAGCTGGGCGCGGTGATCGCCTATTATCACGTCCGGTCGGTGCTGAACCTGCGCGGGGCGAATCCCGGCAGCGCCTGGTACGTGGACGAACTCGCCGCGACGCGGCAGGCCGGCGCGGCGCATTACGACATCGCCCTGTCGGCGCGCCGGATGCCGGCGCCGGCGCAGGTCGCGCGCATCCTCGACATCCTGCGCACGGCGCCGAAGCCGCTGCTGATCCATTGCCGCTCAGGCGCGGACCGCACCGGGCTGGTCGCGGCCCTGTATCGCTACGCCATCGCGCACCAGCCGGCGGCGCGGGCCGCGGGGGAATTGTCGCTGCGCTACGGCCATTTCCCCTACCTGACCAGCCCGACCGGCGCCATGGACGCAAGCTTCGCCGCCTTCGTACGCGCGCACGAAGCCGCCCGGCCCCACTGATGCCGGTACGCTCATGTCGCTGAAGGTCCGGCCGTGACCGGCGGGGCGCGGGACGGGCCAGGGGGCGACGCTGCCCGTCGCGCCTCCCTGAAGGCCCGCCTGCGCGGGGCCGGCGCGGGGGAAATGGTTGCCTCGGGCCGGGCCGGCGGCATCGGGGCCGGGGGTGGCGGAGAGGCTTCGGTGGCGGCCGGGGCCGGCCTGGGGCGGGGCGCGGGCTGCGCGATCTCCGGCGTCGGCGTCACGCCCAGCATGTGACAGAGCGGGCGGAGCAGGCGGCCCATCCTGGGGTCGGCGGCGGCGAGGGCCTGCATGTCCGGCTGGGCCAGCAGATGCCGTAGCTGCGACCCGGCGGCGGCGGCCTCCATGCGCGCCAGCCGCACCAGCCACGCCTTGCCGCGCGGCAGGCTGAGCGGCGGCGGCGGGCGGCGCGGGCGCGCGGCACGCGGGCGGCGGGGTCTGGCGGGTTTGTTGGTGCCGGCCTCGATGCGGGCGGCGAGGGTCAGGACGCGGGCGGAGATACGGCGCAGCCGGGTCCAGATCAGGATCACCAGCGGCCCGGCGAGCAGCTTCCGCCCGCCGCGATCCGCGATGGCACGGCAGAGCGTGTCGAGGATGCCGGCGAGGCGCTCGGCGGGGATGCTGATCGGGGCGCTGGGGGCGGTTGCGAACACATCGGGAACAGATCACGGATGCCACCATCTGGGCAAGCGGGATTTTCCGCCAGGGTCAGGCCGGCGTCGCGGCGACGGCGCGGGCCACGGCACCGGCCAGATCGGCCGGTCCCAGCCCGAGGAAGCTCGCCGGCGCGCGGTCGAAGAAGGCGAGCACCGCGGCCTCTGCGTCCGCAACCGGCACGCCGCGCAGGCTCGCTTCCAGGTCGAGGATCACGCGCGGCGGGGTGACGAAGAAATCGCCGGTGATCAGCGCCTCGCGGATGCGCCCCCTGCCCGGCCCTTCCAGCCGCAGATCGACGCGGATCGTGCCGCCCGGCGTCTGCGCCCCGGCCCCCGCGCGCAGCCCCTCGTGCCAGGGGGCGCCGGCGTGTGGACGAAATCGTCGGTGCCGATCTCCTCGGCCAGCAGCCGCGCCGCGAGGGACTCCTCCAACGCGGTGACCGGCCCCGGTTGCGGCGCGATGCCAAGCCCGTCGGCGAAGCCGGCCAGCAACGCCGCCATCGCCGCCTCGGCGTCCGGCGCGCGGCCCAGCTCGGCGCGCAGCGTGGTGATGCGGCCGGCGGCGGAGGCGAGGTCGCGGCGGGCGAGTTTCGCCGCCGGCACGCGCAGGGCGGCGGCCATGCGCGCGCCGTCGAAATCCAGCAGCACGGTGCCCTGGTAGAACCAGGTGTCGCCGTCGAAGAACCCGCCGGTGCCGCCGATCTTGCGGCCATCCACCTCCAGGTCGTTGCGCGGGCGGTAGCGCACGTCGACGCCGAGGCGCGCAAGGCCCGCCGCCGCCGCCTCGCAGATATGCCGCGCC
>JAJZVE010000608.1 GCA_021845835.1 Pseudomonadota bacterium
ATCCGTTCACGCTGCCGATGGCGGGCGCGGAGGGTCTTCAGGGCCTCCTCGCTGCCCCTCGCCGCCTCCGCCTCCAGGAACCCTTGCCAACTCGGGATCGGATGCTCGGCACGAACCTGGCACCGTTCCGCAGCCTCTCGTGCGATGCGTTCGGCGCGGTCGCGGCGCCGCTGCTCCGCCAGGTGCTGGAACCCGTCGCGGCGAAGGCTGCCGCGCAGCCCGGAGAGGCGCTCTTGCCGTAGCCGGTCGCGGTGATAGTTCCGCAGCTGCTGGCCATAGGCCGCGTGGCGCTCGCGCAGGGTTTTGACGGCCGCATCCCGTGCCGCCTGCGCCGCCTGCCGCTCACGCTGGAACGCCTCGTACAGCGATCCCTCCCGGGCCGGCCGTTCATACCGGGTCACGGCGGGCGCTGCCGCGGCCTGCTGGCCCGGCGGCTCGAAGGCGCCGAGCGCCGCGGTCAGCGCCCGCAGGGTCAGGCCGCGGCCAACCTCCGACGCCTTCACATGCAGCCGCTTGTCCCCACGGTGCCCGATCACCAGCCCGGCGCCGCGCGGCCTGACCTCCAGGTCGTGGGCGGCGGCCACGCGGTGTATCTCGGCCCACCCCTTGCCGCTGTCCCGCGCCGTCAGCAGCGCCGGCGCAGCCTGCTCGCGCACCCAGGCGAGGAAGGATTGGCCGCCGTGGCGCGCCTCGAAGTCGGCGGCCCGGCCGCGCGCCTTGCTCCTTCCCCTCCCCTGTTCCGGGTCCGTCGTGTGCGACTCGCGCGTCAGCCCGTGCCGTAGTTCCAGCTCGGCGCAGGCTTGCTGTAGCCGGTAGTGGTCCCGGACCGGCGTCACGTTCCGGAAGGTCCGTGGGTGCACCTTGTTGATGGCAACGTGCAGATGCCAGTTGTCGGTGTTCTGATGCCCCGCCGAGACGCGCTGATGCTCTTCGAAGCCGAGCGCCGCGCACAGCCGGTCCTCGATGTCCTCGAGCTGCTCGCGCGTCGGCCGCTCGCCCTCCAGGAAGCTGACCACCAGATGGTAGCTCTTGTCCGAGCGGCTGCGGGTGTTGCGGGCCTGGGTCAAAAGGATGCCCTTGACCGCCCAGCCGGGATCGTCGCTGCCGCAGTTGGTGGCGCGCGCCCACGCCACTTTCTCGCCGGAATGGGAGGTGTCGAGAATGTAGGCGCCGAGCCGCGTCCAGCTCGCGGGGTCCGTCGCCTCCCGGTGTTCGCTGGCCACGTTCAGCACGTAGCCGGAGAGGCGCTGATAGCCGGAGCCGCCCTTCGGGGTGAGAATGCGTTTGGCGATCACACCCGGCCAACCACCTCGGCCAGCCGCGCCTGCAACGCGCCGATACGGTCGAGCAGACGGCGGACCTCGCTCTCGGGCGCGCCCCGTCCGGGCCGGTCCACCAGCCACAGCTTCAGCAGCCCGCCGAGCCGGCCCTGGTCGCCCGCGACTTTCACCAGTTCCGTTGCGGCCGCCAGGTCGAGCGCCGAATGCACCTGCCGCCCCAAGGCAGTGGTCCGCAGATAGGAGGCGACCGACAGACCGGCGTCCGTCGCACGGGCCAAAATCAGCGCCCGCTCATCATCCGACACCGTCACCCGCAGCGGGTGCAGCCGATCCCGGCCCTTGTGGCTGGCGCGGCGCGCTCCTGCCGGTTTCATCACGTCGTTCCGATTCCTGCCGGTAGGCTTGTTCCTGTCTTCACGTCGAGCACCGCGAGTAAGCCCGCGCATTGTGGAGCCACAATGCCTATCCAGCCATCGAACTCCAAGGCTCATCATGGCGATCCTTGGCGCAGCTTGGAGAAACGGCCGGCGTTCTCCAAAGTTCTCCAAACCTCTCCAAGATCACGCCGGGTTTCGCCATCCTTGTGCCACCGCGGCGTTGCCGCCGGCACTCCGAACGCTATACAATCTGTGGTATCTGGCGCGGGCCTCCCGCGTGCCGCGGAAAGGGCCGCCATGCGCGCTGCATCCCCCCGACGATCCTGGGGCGCCGGTCGTGTCGCCTTCCTCGCCATGCTCGACATCATCCGCGGCGAGCTGCGCCAGGGCTATCCCCTGACCGCGATCTTCGCCCGTCACCAGGCGGCGCTCGGCATCCGCTATCCGGGCTTCTGCAAGCTGGTCAGGCGCTACGCCGAGGACGCCAAGGTGGTCAATGCGCGCGCGCCGGCGCGGCAGCTTCCACCGTTGCCGGGACCAATCGCGACCCCGCCGCCACCGCTCGCACCCGCACCGCAAGGACCCCACGATGCCGGACACCAGCCCGCCCGCCGCACCTTCAACCACGACCCGATCGAACACCCGGACGACCGCCGCCGCCTGCTCGGCGAAGACTGACGGCCGCAAGCTCCACTTCGTCCTCCAGGGCAAGGGCGGCGTCGGCAAAACCTTCGTCAGCCTGCTGCTCGCCCAGGCCATCGCCGGCAAGGGCCAGCCCATCACCTGCATCGACACCGACCCGGTGAACGCATCCTTTTCCAGCCTGTCGCCCATGAACCCCGAACGCGTGTCGATCTTCACCGGCAAGAAGGTGGACACCGCGTCGCTCGACCGGTTCGTCGAGCGGCTGCTGAGCGAGGACACCCATTTCGTGGTGGACAACGGCGCCTCCAGCTTCGTGCCGCTGAGCCGCTATCTGCTCGAGAACGATGTCGTCGAGATGATGCTTGAGGCCGAGCGCCAGCCGGTCATCCACACCGTCGTCACCGGCGGCCCGGCAATGCTGGACACGGTCAAGGGGCTCTCGTCGCTGCTCGAGGATTTCCCGCCGACCGTGCGGCTGGTCGTCTGGCTCAACGAGTTCTTCGGACCGATCATCAACATCAACGGCAGGCCGTTCGAGGAGCTGCCGGCCTATCTGGACAGCAAAGAGCGTATCTTCGCGCTGGTCCAGCTCCCGATGGTCAGCGAGGAAGCCACGGCCGATCTGCGCGACATGATCGCCAGGCGGCTGACCTTCGAGCAGGCGCTGGCGCGCGAGAACACCAGCATTCTCCGCGTGCAGAAATCGCGGCTGTTCAAGTTCCGGGAGCGGGTCTGGCCGGCGATCGCGCCGGTGATCTGATGGACACCGGCAAGCTGCGGGCGGCGCTCCGCAAGCAGGGCATCCACGTCCACGAAAGCGATCCCGTGCTGGAGATCGCCGCCATCTGCGAGCTGGCCGTCGCGGATACGGTGAAGGCGATCGAGGGCCTGAACAAGGCAGCCGCCGACCGGATCTCCGCCGCTTCCGCCCAGCAGGTCGAGGCGGCGAAACAGGTTGCCTCGGCGCTGATCACCGAGGCAGGGGCGTGGTCAGCGGACCATCTCCGGGCCGCGGCGGCCGAAGTGTCGGCATCGATCCTGACGGAACTGCGCACGGATGTCGCAAAGGCCGAAGCCGCCGCCCGGCTGTCCGTCCGCACGGCCTGGACGGTCGGCAGCATCGGTGCCGTCGCACTGGCCGGGATGACCGGGTTCTGGCTGGCAGGGTTGTGACGAGGCGTGCCCGACCGGCCGTATATGGCCGGCTATGGCTCGAGAACCACCAGCCCAGCCGCACGGTCCTGTGCGCCCCTCCGGGACCAGCGAATTCGGTAATCGCTTTTGGATGAAACCCGTGTATCCTAAGTCCGTTTGAACGCACCTAATCGATCCTGGATGGCCAGCCCCCCACCTAACGAAGACAGGACACCGCTCGGCCATGCCTGGCTCAGGCGGGAACTGAACCTGGCCATCCCGCCGCCGGCTGTGGAGAGCTATGTCGTTGCGGGTGCGCGGCGAACCGAGCTGCATGGGTCGCGCATCATTGAACTCTACCCTCGGCAATATGCCGCGACCGGATCGGTCGTATCCCACCTCCGCTTCGCGCTTCGCCACGA
>JAJZVE010000609.1 GCA_021845835.1 Pseudomonadota bacterium
CCAGCGCCGAGACGACGACTTTTATAGCGTAGTAGAGCATGGCTTCTCCCAGGTCTGTCTCGCCATGTTACCCCCTAGATGCAGCCCTCAGCCCGTGGATCATGCCAGAACCGCTGCCTGCTGGATGACACCCGGGCTGGTCTTCTGCCCGTCGGTCGAGTCAGCGCGGCAGCGGCGACCGGAGTCGATTGCGGTTTCACCAGCGGCGCGATTATTTGACCAGCGTCACGGGAGCCTTGGCAAGATGAACGACCTTCGTCGCCACCGAGCCCATCACCAGATTGCCGATCGCCGTCATGCCGCGGGTGCCCATCACGATGTTGTCGCAGCCCTGCTCATCGGCCCGTCGTGCGATCGCCGCCGCGATGTCTCCCACCAGGATTTCCTTGGTGTAGGGCACCGCAGCGCGCTTGAGCAGTCCCTCGGCGGCCGCCAGCACCGCTTCGCTGTGCCGGCGTTGCAGCTCCGCCATCTTTTCATGGGTCACGTATACCGCGATCTCCCCATAGACGACGGGTTCCTCGTGCGCGTTCACGACGTGGAGCGCTACCGGTCCATTTTCCTGCGCGAGCCTGATCGCATAGCGCAGCGCGCGCAATGCGCTCTCGGAACCGTCGAAGGCTACCAGCAACTTGTGCATCGTTCCTCTCCTCAATGGCAAAGCGGGTAGATGGGCGCCGCGGCCCTCAGACTGTCCTGAACCCAAGCAGGGTGGTGAGATAGACGGCATAGAGCACCAACAGCAATACGCCCCGCCTGCGTTCGATGTAGCCCTGACGCGTCGGGTAGGTGAACGCCAGGGCCACGAGACCGAAGGCCAGGGTGACGGCGACCTCGCGCCAGGGAACGGTGATCGGGTGGATGATGGCCGCGATCGCGGTGATGAAAATGCCGTTGAAGATGTTGCTGCCGAGTATCGTTCCCAGGCCGATCTCGTCGTGGCCGCGCAGCTTGGCAACGACCGTGGTCGCGAGTTCCGGCACCGACGTGCCCACCGCCACGATGGTCGCACCGATGACGAATTCGTCGATGCCGAAGGAAACGGCGATGCCCCTCGCTCCCGCGACGATGAGATGGCCGGCGGCGATCAGGAAGGCGAGACCGGCCGCGCAGAATAGAACGACCAGCCAGCCGCGGCGCTCGCCGAGAACCTGCTCGGCAGCGCTGCGCTGGGCTCGCGCCTCGATCGCCGCCGCCGCGAGCCAGACCAGGAACATGCCCAGCATCAGGAAGCCGTCGAGCCGGGAGAGCTCGCCGTCCAGGAACAGCAAGCCGGTGACGACGGGAATCAGCAGAGCCACCGGAAAGTCGCGCTTGACGCTGCCGCGCGGGCTCTGGATGCCGGAAATGACCAGTGCCAGGGCGAGGATCAGGGCGACATTGACGACGTTGCTGCCCAGGGCGTCGCCCAGCGCGATTTGCGGCTGTCCGGCCATCGCGGCATTGATGGAGACCGATAATTCGGGGCTCGACGTGGCGAATGCCGCGACGGTCGCGCCGATGATCCCCGGAGAAATCCGCGCCCAATGGGCGAGGCCGACCGCGCCGCGGACGAACAGCTCGCCGCCGAGGCCGGCACATACAACGCCCAAAGTCAAAGCAAGGTAATCGTTCATCGCAGCCCAAGCGCGAAGGCGGCGACTAGCCCTGGCCGTAGCGCTCGAAGAAGGTCTCGTCGCTCATCAGCAGGTAGCTCAGGCCCTCGACGAAACCGATGATCGCGGGAATGAAGGTCCAGCAGAAGAGGAGATAGAGCACGGCTTGCAGAACCTTGCCGAGGTAGAACTTGTGCACCCCGAGGCCGCCGAGAAACAGCGCCAACAGGCCGGCCACGACCCGATTCCTGCCGCCCGGCGAGGTCCGGCCGAGAAAGCTTGCCACCGGCGGCGCCAGTTGGCGCACGCCGCACTTCGGGCAGATTTCCGCCCGCGCCTTGATGACGGCGCCGCACTCCGAACAAAACTTTTCGTCCGGGCCCTTCGCCGCTGTTCGTTCCACCGCAATCCCCCGTCGCTAAGGAAGCACCGCGCATCGTGCCGTGAACCCGATGGAATAACAAGGGCCGAAAGGGCGGCGGGCAGAGGCTTTCTGCCGCTGACCCCGGAAGCGGCGACGCAAGCGGCTGCGGCAGGAGGAAATCGAACCGGTCCTCCGGGGCCGGGCCGGCATCCACGGAGGCTGCGGCGCGATCAATCGGCGAGATCGCGCCTTTTCTGCTCGAATTCCTCCTTCTCGATCTCGCCGCGGGCATAACGCTCCTTGAGAATATCCAGCGCCGTCTTCTCCTGGTGTCGCCCGATCGTCGGATCGGATCGCCACGCGCCCCTCACCAGCCCGACCAGGGCGACCGCCAGCAGTACCCAGAACAGCGACATGCCGATCATGCCGAATCCCATCCAGCCCCAACCGCCATTGTAGTTGTTCATGTAGCCCCACATTGCCGTTCTCCTCGTCCGCCGAAAATATTCGCTGCGCCGCCATCGCGCCGCCGCGCATCAATGGCGCTCATAGACCGTACTCCGGCCGTTGGCATCGAAGGCGAGCACGTCGTAGGGCTCGCCTTGGGCGGCGTCCATTCCCGGCGCGCTTTGCGGCATGCCCGGAACCGTGAGTCCGGCGACCTTGGGGCGCTCGCGCAACAGCCGCCGGATCGTCGCCGGGGGCACGTGCCCCTCGATCACATAGCCGCCGACCAGCGCCGTGTGGCAGGACATCAGCGCCGGCGGCACGCCGTACTTGAGTTTGATCGGCGCGATTTCGTCGACGTTCTTCGCGCTGACCTTGAAGCCGTTCGCTTGCAGATGCTTGATCCATTGCTCGCAGCAGCCGCAGGTCGGGCTCTTGTACACGGTGATCGGCGTCGGCGCCTGCGCCCACGAGGGCAGCGCTGCCGCGCCAAAGAGCAGCGCTATTCCGGCGATCCAGGCCGCCGCTGTTTTTGCGTATCCAGTCATGCTCAATTCTCCTGTCAGATTGACTTGTCGCCTGCCGAAGGGGTTTGTGCCAGGCGACGAAAAATCCGCGGACGCAGGCTCAGCCTGTCCGCGGACGGCAATGCTCGGTCAAGCTCAGGAGCGGAAGTTACCGAACAGGATGAAGTTCGGCGGCGCGGCGATCGGGATCGACGCCGCCGGCGGGTTGGTGGCTGGGTCTCGCGCCGCGCGGGTCGGCGGCGCGACCGCGACGGACATGACGCCGGCGAACGGTGCGCGTTGTCCCTGTGCCAGCGGTGGGAGCGGTGAGTGGGCGCAGGGACAAAGAACGCTCGCCCCGAGCGTGCAGCCGCCCATGGAGCAGCATCCGGGCATCGTCTCGGCGCGGTGCCCTTGGCAGCCGGCCGTCATGCCGGGCGCCGCCAGGGACGGATGACGCCCCATCTCATGGGCGCTTGCTGCGACCGGGGCGATCAGCATGGCAACGAGCAGCGTCGCTAAGAGCAGCAATCCGCGCCAAGCCAGGCAGGTCTTGTTCATGAAGAACATTATCCGCGGGCAGGCAGGGCTATTGTTGATCCCGGTCAATCTCCACCCCTGCGCCGGGAAGCCGCCCCCGCGGCAAGCGTCTTACTCCTCGCCGGGCAGCAGGGGAGCGACGACAGCTACCATCGCCCGACCGAGCAACAGATGCTGGTCCGCGTCGAGGTGGATGCCGTCGACCCGGCTCGCGGGGGTGACGCTGCCGGCGTCGAAGAAATGGCAGCCGAGGCTCTCCGCCACCTCGCGATGCGTCGCGGCCAGGCCTGCGCACTTGTGCTCGCCGCCCGCGAACTTCGGCGCGATCTGTCCCTTGGGCGTGCCGATCGGCGGAGGGGCCACGACCAGGATCGGCGGCACCGGCATGCCCGGCTCGATCGG
>JAJZVE010000610.1 GCA_021845835.1 Pseudomonadota bacterium
CAGCACCATGAAGGCGTGGGAACTGATCGACGCCGCCGGCTGCCGCGGCCTGACCCGTGGCGGGGCGCAGGTGTCGGAGAAGCACTGCAACTTCCTGCTCAACACCGGCGACGCCACCGCCGCCGACATCGAGGGACTGGGCGAGGAGGTGCGGCGCCGCGTGCAGGAGACGAGCGGCGTCGTGCTGGAGTGGGAAATCCGCCGCATCGGCATTCCCGGCGCGCGGCCGGAGGTGGTTTCGTGATGCGCGTCGCGGTCCTGTTCGGCGGCACCTCGGCCGAGCGCGCGGTCAGCCTCGTCTCCGGCGCGCAGGTGGTGGCGGCGCTGCGCGACATCGGCCACGAGGTGACGCCGGTCGATGTCGGCCCCGATCTGCGCGCGCTGCTCGCCGCGCTCGATCCGGCGCCGGACGTGGTGTTCAACGCGCTGCACGGCCGTTTCGGCGAGGACGGCACGATCCAGGGCGTGCTCGACCTGCTCGGCATTCCCTACACGCATTCCGGCGTGCGCGCCTCGGCGCTGGCGATGGACAAGCCGGCGGCGAAGGCGGTGTTCGCGGCGGCCGGATTGCCGGTGGCGCGCGGGCGCGTCATCGCCATCGACGAGCTGGCGGCCACCGATCCGCTGCCGCGCCCCTATGTCGTCAAGCCGCTGAACGAAGGCTCCTCGGTCGGCGTCGCCATCGTCCGCGACGGCGACAACCGGCGCGAGCGCATCGCCGGGTCCTGGACGTTCGGCCCGCAGGCGATCGTCGAGGAATATGTCCCCGGCCGCGAACTCACCGTCGGCGTGATGGGCGACCGCGCGCTCGCCGTCACCGAGATCGCGCCGCGCGACGGATTCTACGACTACGACGCGAAATACGCGCCGGGCGGCTCGCATCACGTCATCCCCGCGCGCGTGCATGCGCGCGCCTATGCCGATGCGCTGGACATGGCGCTGGCCGCGCACCGCGCGCTCGGCTGCCGCGGCGCGTCGCGCGCCGATTTCCGCTATGACGACACATCGGGCGAACCCGGCCGGCTCGTGCTGCTGGAGGTGAACACGCAGCCGGGGCTCACGCCCACCTCGCTGCTGCCGGAACAGGCGGCGCATCAGGGCATTTCCTTCCCGCGCCTGTGCGCCTGGATGCTGGAGCAGGCCGCATGCCGCGCGTGAAGAAACCGCGCGCCCCGGTGCGCCCCACGGTGCAGGACCGGCCCGGACGCTGGCAGGTGATGCTGCGCCGGCAGCGCCGCCTGCTCGCGCCCGCGCTCGGCGGCAGCGCGCTGATCCTCGCGATCGGGGCCGGGGTGTCCGCGCTGCACCTGGTCGGCCGCGGCGCCAGCTTCAACGAGCGCATCGGCAACGCCACCGCCGCGCTTGGCCTGCGCATCGCGCATGTCGATATCGAAGGCCGCGTGAAGACGCCCGAGCCGCTGCTGCGCGCCGCCATCGGCATCCTGCCGGGGCAGCCGATCCTGTCCTACTCCGTGCAGGCGGCGCGCGCGCGCATCGAGTCGATCAACTGGGTGGCCAAGGTGACGGTCGAGCGCAGGCTGCCGGACACCATCGTCGTGCGGCTTGACGAACGCCATCCGTTCGCCGTCTGGCAGCACGACGGCAAGTTCCGGCTGATCGACCGCAAGGGCAACATCGTCACCGACTCCGACGTGGCCGACTTCGCCAGCCAGTTGCCGCTGGTGGTCGGCGCCGGCGCCAATGCACCGGTCAACCCGAATGCGCCCCCCGGCGCCAACGTCCCCTGTGTCGCCGCCAAGCTGCTCGACGCCCTGGCCAGGGAGCCGGCGATCCAGAGCCGCGTCGTCGCCGCGGTGCGCGTCGGCGAGCGGCGGTGGAACCTGCGCCTGAAGAACGGCATCGACGTGCTGCTGCCGGAAGGCGCGGAGAAGCAGGCGCTGGCCCGGCTCGCGCAACTGGAGGCGCAGCACCAGTTGCTCGACCGGCCGTTGCAGGCGATCGACATGCGGCTGCCGGACCGCTTCGTGTTCCGCCCGCAGATCCACGACAACGCGAAGGATGCCCAACCCGCAAGGAAGCCGACATGAACGATCTGTCGCGTCGCATCCTGCCGCCCGGCGAGGAATCCGAGTCGCAACGTCCGCGCGGCCGCGCCTCGGGCCCGTTCGGGGTGCTCGACATCGGCACCACCAAGATCGTCTGCATCATCGGGCGCATCGAATCCGACGGCACGCCGCGCGTGCTCGGCTTCGGCTGGCAGCGCGGGCGCGGCGTGCGCGGCGGCGGCATCACCGACATCGAGGAGGCCGAGCGCGCCATCCGCGCCGCGGTCGGCCAGGCGGAGACCGATTCCGACATCCGGCTGCGCTCGGTGATCGTCAATCTGTCCTGCGGCCAGCCGGAAAGCCGCCTGTTCAACGTGCAATGGCCGGTCGGCGGCCGTGCGGTGACCGAGGCCGATCTGCGGCGCGTGATGCTGGAGGGGCGGGCGCGCGCCGTCAGCGACGGGCGCGACATCATCCACGCGCTGCCGCTGTCCTTCTCCGCCGACGACGCGCAGGGGGTGATCGACCCGCGCGGCCTGCATTGCGAAACCCTCAGCGCCCGCCTGCATGTCGTCGATGCGCTGAAGACCGCGCTGCTGACGCTGGGCGCCTGCGTCGCGCGCTGCGACCTGGAAGTGGCGGAAATGGTCTCGGCGCCGATGGCCGCCGGCATGGCGACGCTGGTGGAGGACGAGCGCCAGCTCGGCGCGACGGTGATCGACATGGGCGGCGGCACCACCGGCATGGCGGTGTTCGCGGAAGGCCAGTTGCTGCACACCGCGCAGCTGCCGATCGGCGGCGTGCACGTCACCAACGACATCGCCCGGGTCCTGTCGACGCCGGTCGCGCATGCCGAGCGGCTGAAGACGCTCTACGGCAGCGCCCACGCCAGCCCCGACGACGAGCGCGAAATGCTGCCGGTGCCGCTGGTCGGCGAGGAGGAACACCAGATCGCCAAGGTGCCGCGCAGCATGGTGGTGAACATCATCACCCCACGGCTCGAGGAAACCTTCGAGATGGTGAAGGAGCGGCTGGACGCCTGCGGCCTCGGCCGCGCCGCCGGGGCGCGCGTGGTGCTGACGGGGGGCGCGAGCCAGCTGTCCGGCGTGCGCGACATGGCGGCGCGCATCCTCGGCCGGCAGGTGCGGCACGGCCGGCCGGCGGCGCCGCGCGGCCTGGCGGATTCCGCCTCCGGCCCCGCCTTCGCCACCGCGGTCGGCCTGCTGGCCTGGGCCGGGGGGGCGGGCCGGCAACTGGCCGACATCGACCTCGAGGCGCCGGCCGGGGGCGGACTGTTCCGGCGCATTGTCAATTTTCTGCGAGAACGAGTCTGATGCAGACCCGACTCGCAGCGAATCCGTATCAACTTCTCAACACCGGGCGAGTTCCAGGGGAGTAGGCCCATGACCCTCAATCTGACGATTCCGCAGCAATCGCATACGGACTTCACTCCCCGGATCACCGTGATCGGGGTGGGGGGCGGCGGCACCAACGCCGTCGACAACATGATCGCGATGAACCTCGCGGGCGTGGAGTTCGTGGTCGCCAACACGGATGCGCAGCAATTGCTGCACAGCCGCGCCGACCGCCGCATCCAGCTCGGTCCGCACATCACCCAGGGCCTCGGCGCCGGCGCCAAGCCGGAAATCGGGCGCGCGGCGGCCGAGGAGGCGGCCGACGAGCTGTACCGCCACCTCGACGGCGCGCACATGGTGTTCATCACCGCCGGCATGGGCGGCGGCACCGGCACCGGGGCGGCGCCGGTGATCGCGCGCATGGCGCGCGAGCGCAACATCCTGACGGTCGGCGTGGTGACCAAGCCCTTCACCTTCGAGGGCACGC
>JAJZVE010000611.1 GCA_021845835.1 Pseudomonadota bacterium
CAGCAGATTGGCTCAAGCTCTAACAGGGCCTAGAATTTTGCCGCCGGAGGTCGTTTCCGACCAGACAGATACCGTTTGGAGATCGTTATGCCTGACGTGAACCTGTCCGACCCTGCCGAACCGGCCGGACAGGAAGCGATGTCCGCGGCGCTGGCAGCGGATCGTGGACAGGCCGCGCGGCGCGCCGGCCGGCCAGACGAGGCCATTGCCTGGTTCCGTCGTGCGCTGGAATGGGCGCCGGCCGATCTGCGCGCGCGCGTCGAACTCGCCACCACGCTGCGCGAGCACGGACGCACGGCGGAGGCCGAATGCGTCTATCGCGCCCTGCTGGCCGACGAACCGGGATCGTGGCACGCTCTGGCAGGCCTTGGTCTGTGCGCGCGGATGCGGCGGGAGCCGCTCGTTTCGGCCAGGTATCTGGCCTCGGCGCTGGCGGCGGCGCCGCGAGAGCGCTCGGTGCGGCTGGAATACGCGACCACGCTGCGCGAACAGGGACGCGCCGCGGAAGCCGAGGAACTCTATCGCGGCGTGCTGGAGGACGAGCCGGAATCGTGGCACGCGCTGGCCGGCCTCGGCCTGTGCGCGCGCATGCGCAAGGACCGGGACACCGCCATCACCTATCTGTCCGCCGCCGTCGCGCGCGCCCCCGCCGAACCCGGCGTGTCGTTCGAGCTCGCCAGCGAATATACCGACGCCGGACGGTTCGAGGAGGCGCGGACGATCCTGTGCGCGCTGCGCGACCGCGGCCTGGGCGGCGCGCAGCCCTGGGTCGGCCTCGGCCTGGCCGAACGTGCGGCCGGCGACCGCGCGGCGGCGCTGGCGGCGTTCCAGGAAGGCCACGCGCGCTTTCCGGAACGCCGGCAATTCCTGATCGATATCGCCATCGAGCAGCAGGCGCTCGGCCAGCTTGCCGAGGCGGCGCAAGGGTTCGCGCGTGCCGCCGAAATCGACGCGCTGGCCGGGGAGGCGTTGAGCCAGCATGGCGAGATGCTGCGCGCGGCGCAGCAGCCGGAGCGCGCGCTCGATCTGCTGCGCCGCGCCGTGCGGCTGCCTTCCGCGCCGCCCTGGGCGCATGGTGCGCTGGCGCAGACGCTGACCGATCTCGGCCGACCGGAGGAGGCGCTCGACGTGCTGCGCGCGGCCGAGCGACAGGTCGGCCCGCGTCCGGAGATCGCACAGCGGCTGGCGAGCCTGCTGCGCGCCGCCGGGGCGAGGGAGGAGGCGCTCGCGGGGGTGCGCGCCGCGGTGGCGGCGGCGCCGGGGCATTTCTGGCTGTGGTATGAATGGTTTGAGAATGAACGCCTGTCCGGCAACTTCGCCGCGATCGACGACTGCCTGGCCGCCGCCCCCGCCACCAACGCGCGCGAGCGCGCCTATCTGCACTATGCGCGCGGCCTGGTGGCGGAACAGCGCTGGGACCTGGACGCCGCCGCCGATGCGTTCCGCGCGGCGATCGCCGAGGACGGATCGCTTGCCTGGATGCACGAGACGCTGGCCCGCCTCAGTCTGATGCGGTTCGACATCGCGGCGGCGCGCGAGCACCTCGGGATCATGCGGCGGTTGCGGGCGCCGGCGCAGCGGGCGCAGGGCCTGTCGCCGCATCTGGGCCACACCTGGATCGGCGAGGTGTTCAACGAATTCGCCACCGACGAGGCCGAGCTGGCCGCGGTGAAGGACGCGCAGGCGCTGCCGCCCGAGGCGCGGGTCGACCGGCTGCTCGCGCTGGTGCGCGGCGATCCCGGCCGCACGCCGACCGCGATCGCGCTGCTGCTGGCGCTGCGGCAGGATGGTGGATTCGTCTGGCAGGATCGCGAGGGTGGCGACGCCGCGATCCCGCGCACGATCATGCAGTACTGGGATCAGCCGTCGCCGCCGGACGACGTGGCGCGGCTGATGCAAAGCTGGCCGGAGCGCAACCCGGGCTACCGCTATGTCAGGTTCGACGATGCGGCGGCGCAGGACTTCCTGAAGGCGCGGTGCGCGACGGCGGTGCTGCTCGCCTATCGGCGCGCGCGCGAGCCGGCGAAGAAGGCCGATCTGTTCCGCCTCGCGTATCTGTCGGTCGAAGGCGGCTGCTATGCCGATGCCGACGACCGCTGCCTGCACCCGCTCGACCGGCTGGTGCCGCGGCACGCGCATTTCGTCGCGTTCCAGGAAGATATCGGCACGCTGAGCAACAACTTCCTCGCGGCGGTGCCGCTGCATCCGGTGCTCGGGCTGGCGCTCGACCTGACCGCGCAGGCGATCAACCGTGGTGACGAAGACCTGCTGTGGCTGTCCACCGGCCCGGCGCTGCTGACGCGCGCCTTCGCGCAGGCGCTGGCAACGTCCGCGCTGCGGCCGGCGGCGTGGCTGCAGCGCACGCGCATCCTGGAGCGTCACGAACTGGAACGCGCCGTCGCGTGTCTTTGCACCGCCAGCTACAAGCACTCGCCGCGGCACTGGCGCCACGCCGCCTTCGTGGGGCCGAAGCCAGCGACAGGAGCGGCGCGGGTCAAGGCGTGAATGGCTGCGCCCGGCCGTCCACCGCGCCGCGCCGGCCACGCCGGCGCAGCCGGTCCGCGACCACCAGCAGCACGATCGACAGCGTCATCATCAGCGTCGCCACCGCCGTGATCGCCGGGCTGAGGTGTTCGCGCAGGCCGACGAACATCTGCATCGGCAGCGTGCGCTGGTCGGCGCTGGCCAGGAACATCGCGATCACCAGTTCGTCGAACGAGGTGACGAACGCGAACGCGGCGCCGGACAGCACGCCGGGCAGGATCAGCGGCAGCATGACGCGGCGGAACGCGGCGAACGGGCGCGCGCCACAGATCGCGGCAGCCTGCATCAGGCTGCGGTCGAAGTTGCTCAGGCTGGCGCCGACCGTAACGACGACGAACGGCGAAGCCACCGCCGTGTGCGCCAGGATGATGCCGGTGAAGGTGCTGGCCAGGCCAAGCTGCGCATAGAAGATGTAGGCGCCGACAGCGGTGATGATGACGGGCACGATCAGCGGCGAGATCAGCAGCCCCATGATCAGCCGCCGCGCCGGCAGTCGCGGGCTGGACAGTCCGACTGCGGCGAGCGTGCCGAGCGTGGTCGCGAGCACGGTGACGCCGATGGCAATGATGATGCTGTGCCACGCCGCCTCGCGCCACTGCACGCTCTGCAGCACTTCGCGATACCAGCGCCAGGAGAAGCCGGCGAGCGGGAAGGTGAAGAACGCCTCGGAGTTCACCGACAGCGGCACCGGCACGAAAATCGGCAGCACCAGGAACGCCAGCACCAGCCCGCACCAGACGAACAGGGCAGCGAGGCGCAGCCGGTCGGCGAAGCTGGCGTAGGGCGAAAGCAGCACGGTCAGACCAGCTTCAGCCGGTCCACGCCGAGCAGACGCGCGAACAGCGCGAACAGCGCCAGCGTGAGCACCAGCAGGATGAAGCTCAGCGCCGCCGCCATCTGCCAGTTCAGTTGGACGTTGATGTAGTCGGAGATGAAGTTGCTGATCAGCTGGTCGGTCGGGCCGCCGATCAGCGCCGGCGTGATGAAGTAGCCCAGGCACAGGATGAAGGTCAGCAGTCCGCCGGCCATCACGCCCGGCATCACCTGCGGCAGATAGACGCGCAGGAACGCGGCGAGCGGGCGTGCGCCGAGCGAATAGGCGGCGCGCATCTGCGATGGCGAAATGGTGCGCATGGTGCTGTAGATCGGCAGCAGCGTGAACGGCAACTGGATATGCGTCATCGCGATGATCAGGCCGACGCGCGAGTACATCAGATCGAAGCGCGTGCTGCTGACGCCGAGCCACAGCAGCAGGTCATTCAGCAGGCCGTATTTCTGCAGCAGCACGGTCCA
>JAJZVE010000011.1 GCA_021845835.1 Pseudomonadota bacterium
GGCATGCTCGATCGGCGCCAGGCAGGGATTGGGCGTGAACGCGGGGTCGCCATAGAACCTGTTGTAGGCGGTGGTTCCCTTGCCGAAGCGCCTGTCCTCGCCGTTGCGGGCGTCCTGGTTATATTCGGCAACCGTCGCCTCTAATGCCAGCGGCTCGATCCCGGCATTGCGCGCCAGTTCGCCGATGGTTGCTCCGCGCCTGAGGTAGCCCGAACGGATATGCGGCCCGAGCGGCAGGGGAAACGGCTTGGCGAAGCCGAGGCCGAACCGCCGAATGAATTTATGATCGACAACCAGGTACGCGCGCACCCGCTCCCCCGGGGATGCCGCGGCGAGCAGGCCCTGCATGAAGTCGTGGTAGGAATTCGCCTCGTTGACGAACCGCTTTCCCGCGGCCGTCACGGCGATCAGGCCCGGTTTGCCGCGATCGATGAAATGGGGGAATACACCGCTGGAACCATCCTTGCGCGGAACCTGCGACACCGGCACCCAGGCCGCGGCATTGGGATAGCCGAGTTCGAGCGCCGCACCACGCTGCTCGCCAAGGCGCAGGCCGTCGCCCGTGTTCCCCGCGGGGGCGGGCGAGAAATGACCCGTGCCGTGACGGTCATGTGGGAACAGCCGCGCCCGCCGCGCCTTGTCGTGAGGGAAGCCACCGGCGGCGAGCACGACCCCGCGCCTTGCCCGCACCTTGACGGTGCCGGTCGGCGTGCCGACGATCCCGCCCCGAACCCCGCCTTCGCCCAGCAGGCCTTGGACCGGGGCGTCGGTCCAGATCCTTACGCCGGCGTCGAGGGCGCTGCGGAACAACCGTCCGGCGAGTGCGCCGCCATTGGTCAGGCGCATGCCACGGCCATGAAACGCCAGATCGCGCACATGCGTTGCCAGACGATAGGCGACATAAGCGGCCGAAACGGGCGAGCGCGTGGCGTTGACGAAGTGACGAAGATCGGGACCCGTTCCGATGATCATGCCGGCCAGCGTAAGTTCCGGCAGCGGCGGCCGCAGGCGGCGCAGATCCTGTCCCAGATTTCGGGCATCGTAGGGCATGGCCAGGATCGACCGCCCGCCGGAACGTCCGCCCGGCGCGTCCGGATGATAATCGGAGAATGCCGACGCGGCCTCGAACTGCAGCGCGGTCCTTGATTCGAAGAAAGCCGTCGCCGCTGCGCCATTGTCGAGAAATGCGTCCACGCACTCGGCATTGAAGAAATTGCCGGCCTGATCCCGCAGATATTCCCTGGCGGCATCGAGCGTATCGACCACGCCGGCCCTCTGCGACACCGGCGCGCAGGGGATCCACATGAAGCCGCCGGACAGCGCCGTGGTGCCGCCGACATAACGGTCCTTCTCGGCGACGATGACATCAAGCCCGTGCAGTGCCGCTGCCACGGCCGTCGCCAGCCCGCCCGCACCGGACCCCACCACGAGAACGTCGCATTCCACGCTCATGTCCATCCCCCTTCCTGGTCCGGGCGGCGGCGTCACGGGGCGCACAGGGATCGGATCGTAGCCGAAGATAACCGTGGTCTGCGGGACCACGCCGATGAATGACGCCGTGTCGCGGTCTAGATGACCCGGCGTTCCTCGACCAGATATCCCGCAATGATGCCGCCGCTCGATCTGTAATCCGCTTCGAGGGAGACGAATGCGGGCGACCGCGTCAGGGCGCGCGCCTGCAGGACGCTCTCGAAACCGAGCTCGACGATGAGGTCCGGCGGCCTCGGTTCGTGCCAGAGATGCGCGCGCCAGTCCACGCTCAGCACGCGGTTCGCAACAGCGCGGCGGACCCCCGGCAAGGACGCCGCGCGGTGTCCGAATGCGCCAAGCGCGCTCTCTGCGTTCGCGTCAGCATGTCCACCTCGGCACAACAACATGATCCTGGCGTTGCCGCTGCCGGGTCTGAGTTCCGTTTCCTCCACCGCGAAGATCGTGATGCCGCGAATGAAATTCAGCTCGTCGTCCGGCAGCGACTTCGCCGCTGGCGAATCGAATGCGGCGACCTTCGCAGCCTCGTCGGCAAACCAGAGCTCGACCACCCCGTCGAACGTGAAGGGCCGGGCATCGCCTTCGCCCTTCGTAAGACACTCGATCACAGGATTCTGGACGTAGCCAAACACTCCTGGCATGCGCTCCACGATCCTCGCGTGGTGCTCGTGCCAGTAGGTCCGGAACTGAGCAAGGCTCAGGTCATGCTTGCGGACCAGCAGGGTCATTCGCTTGATCATCGCCGTTCAAATCGCTTTCCCGCCGGATCGGGAACACCCCCGCGCCAGCGATGCATCGAGGTTCAGACAGGAAACTTTCCACCATCGACCATGATGGTCTGGCCGGTGATGTAGTCGGAATCGGCGCTGGCGAGAAACGTGGTCGTGCCGGTCAGGTCGCTCGGTGTCGCCGCCCGGCCGCGCAGGATACCGGCGGAGAACATGTTGATCGCCTCGCCGGCGCTCTTGCTGGTTCCGATGGCGACCAGATCCTTGTCGAGCTGCTCCCACAGCGGCGTCAGCACCACGGCTGGCGCAAAGCCGTTGACCGTTATGTCGTGGGGCGCCAGTGCGCGCGCGGCGGCCTGGGTGAGCGAAAGGACGGCGGCCTTCGATGCGCAGTAAGGCGCCATGTTGCCGTAGCCCTGGCGGCTCGCCACCGAGGCGGTGTTGATGATCTTGCCGCCGCCGCCCTGGGCGATCATCTGCCGCGCCGCTTCCTGCGTGCCAAGCAGCACGCTGAGCGCGTTCACCCGCAGGATCAGATCCCAGTTTTCCTCGGTAACGTCCATGAAATTGAGCGGCCGGTTGATGCCGGCGTTGTTGAACATGACGTTCAGGGAGCCGAATGCCTGCACCACGCCTGCGACGGCGGCGCGGATATCCGTCCGCTTCGTCACATCGCCCCGAAGGCCGACGGTCCTGCCCGCGCCGTCCCCGCGGACCCGCTCCGCCACCGTCTCGGCGACCCTGACGACGGCCGGATCGACATCGACGTAGGCGACGTTGCCGCCTTCGCGCACCAGCGCGTCGGCAATGGCGAGCCCGATGCCGCGTGCCGCGCCGGTCACCAGGCAATTGCGATTCGTAAGCCTGCCCATGAGACTCTCCACTATTCCAACTCGTTTCCGACGGCGGGTCCGGCCGCCGGAGCAATCGTCCGCGGCGGCCTCAGCCGCCGAAGCGATCTTCCACGGCGGCCCAGTCTCCGAATCCGACGAGCCGTTTGTACTCGTCGAAGGTGACGCCGGCCTTGTCCGGGGCCAGGGCGTCCCGCTTCAGGTCGGCCAGCGTTTCCCGCATCACGCGCGCAGCGCGCATCAACAGCGTGATCCCATGAATGACCATCGCGAATCCCATTTCGCCGAGCTCGCGGTTGGACAGGATCGGCGTCAGGCCGCCCTCCAGCATGTTGGCCAGTTGCGGCACGTCGAACGCCCCGCCGATTTTGGCCAGTTCCTCGACGTTCCTGGGCGCCTCGATGAACAGGCCGTCGGCACCCGCGCGAAGATATCGCTCGGCGCGCCGGAACGCGGCATCGAGGCCTTCGACGTCACGCGCATCCGTGCGCGCGATCAGGAACAGCTCGCGATCGTCGCGCGCCGCGGCGGCCGCGCGAAGCTTCGCTTCCATGACCTCGACCGGGACAAGTGCCTTTCCGGCCATGTGGCCGCACCTCTTGGGTGCGACCTGATCCTCGAAGAACAGCGCCGAGACGCCCATCTGCTCGTATATCCGGATGGTCCGGGTCACGTTCTTCACGTCGCCGTAGCCGTCGTCGGCATCGACCAGCGCCGGCAGGCGGGAGCCGAGCATAATGTCCCGCACGCTCTGGGCCATTTCACCCAGGCCGATGAGTCCGATATCGGGCAGCGCATAACGGACGCCAACCACCGGAAAGCCGCCGATGAAGTAGGCGGGAAACCCCGCATCCTCGATCAGACGGGCGCTGAATGCATCATGCGCGCCGGGGAGGACCAGCGGCTTGCCGCGCGCAAGCAGTTGGCGCCAGGTCGGCTTCTTCGCATCGTTGCTCATCGTTCCTCCGCAATTGCCGCCGCCGTGCCATCGGCCCGGCACGACCCTGGCCGATGCCGCGGCAGAGCCGCGTGTTCCCCGTCTTCACCATCCGGCTCGCATTTCGCCATTAACATAGGCGTTTGTCAACGGAGAATCCGCCCGGCCGCTCCGCTGGTCGGCTGTCGGCGCGGGCAGGCAGGCAATTCGGCCGTTACAAATGCTTTCGATGAATGCTAATCGTCGGCGCGGCTGAACGGGCCGCCCCACCGGGGACGACCCGACCGCAGATAAGGAACCATCACCGCATGCTGCTCGCAGGACGCATCGCGCTCGTCACCGGCGCCGCCCAGGGCAACGGAGCCGCCATCGCCGCCGGCCTCGCCGCCGCGGGGGCGCGTGTCGTCGTCACCGACATCGACGCGGCAGGCGCCGAGCAGACCGCTTCCGCCATCCGGCAGACCGGCGCGGAGGCCTGCGCCTTCGCGCTCGACGTCACCGACCCCGGCGCCTGTACCGCGGTCGCCGCGGCGGTCGGGCGTGCCGTCGGTCAGGTCTCGGTGCTGGTGAACAACGCCGGCGTCTGCCCGCGCCACACGATCGACAGCGCCGAGCTGCGGCGGGCGTGGAATCTCGCGCTCGACGTGAACCTCCACGGCACGCTCAACGTCACGCTGGCCTTCCTGCCGGCGCTGCGCGTCACGAAGGGCACGATCATCAACATCGCCTCGATCGCGTCTTTCGTCTCCACCGCGACCTCCATCGGGTACTCGACGTCGAAAGCCGCGGTTCGGATGCTGACGCAGAACCTGGCGCAGGAACTGGCGAAGGACGGCGTGCGCGTGAACGCCATCGCGCCCGGCACCTTCGCCACCGCGATGACCGAGGCGACGCGGCGCGATCCGGAACGCAACGAACGCTTCCTGGCCCGCATCCCGATGGGCCGTTACGGCGAGCCGGAGGAGATGGTCGGGCCGGTGGTGTTCCTGGCCTCCGCCATGTCCAGCTACATGACCGGCAGCACGCTGGTGGTGGACGGCGGCTATCTGGCTGTCTGAATGCCGCCCCGGGGAGGCGGCATGCGACGTCACCGGCCGCGGAAATGCGGCGGGCGCCGCTCCGCCATCGCCTTCACGCCTTCACGAAAATCCTCGGTGGCGAACTGCGCCTGCTGCTCGGCGAGTTCGTGGTCAGTGATGGCGGCCACGGCATCGGCCAGGCCGCGGCGCAGGGTGCGCCGCGTGGCTGCGACAGCGAGCGGCGCCGATTGCGCGATTTCCTCCGCCAGCGCCTGCGCGGCGGCGCGCAGCTCCGCCTGCGGCACCAGCACGTCGGCCAGCCCGATCGCGTGCGCCGCCTCGCCGCCGATGCGCCGGCCGGTGTAGAACAGCAGCGCCGCCTGCTGCGCGCCGACGACGCGCGGCAGCGTGACGCTGAGGCCGAAGCCGGGGTGGAAGCCGAGCCGGTTGAAATTGGCGGTGAAGCGGGACTCCGGCGCGGCAACGCGGAAATCCGCGACCAGCGCCAGCCCGAGTCCGCCGCCCACGGCCGCCCCCTGCACCGCCGCGACCACCGGCGTTGCGCAGCGGAACAGCCGCACCGCCTGCTGATAGAGATGCCCGCCCGCACTGTCGCCCACCGTGTCGCGCGCGGGCGCGCTGAAATCGGCGCCGGCACAGAAATTCCTGCCCGCCGCGGCGAGCAGGATGCAGCGGCAGTCCGGGTCGGCGTCGAACGCCTCGAACGCCGAAGCCAGGTCGCGGATCAGCGGAATGTCGAAGTAGTTGTGCGGCGGACGGCAGATCTCGGCGATGCCGACATGACCCTGCCGGGTGACGCGAACGTTGCTCATCGCAGTCCCAGCCCCCGCGCAATGATGCCGCGTAGAATCTCGCGCGTGCCGCCGCGCAGCGAGAACGACGGTGCGGTCAGCACCAGATGCGCGAGCACGGCGACCAGCGGGTCGGCGTCGTGTTCCGACGGCTCCACGTCGCAGAGCAGCCGCACCACCTCCACCGTTTCCTGTTCCAGAACGTTGCCGAGGTCCTTCACCACGGCCGCCTGCAGTGCCGGGTCGGCGCCCGCCTGCAGCATGCCGGCGACCGAGCGCGACAGCCGGCGCAACACGAGAATGTGCGACGTAAGCCGCCCGATCGTGACCGCGGCCCGCTCCGGCGCCGCCGGGCCGAGGGCGCGGACCGCTTCCACCAGCAGCGTAAAGGCAGACAGGAAGCGGTCCGGGCCGCTGCGCTCGAAGGCGAGTTCCGCCGTCACCTGCCGCCAGCCGTCGCCTTCCCGGCCGAGCAGTGCCTCGTCGGGCAGCAACAGGTCGGTGATGGCGACTTCGTTGAAGTGGTGGGCGCCGCGCATGTCGATGATCGGCCGCACCGTCATCCCCGCGCCGCGCGCGTAGGCCATGTCCACGATGAACTGGCTGGCGCCGGCATGCCGGTCGTCGGCCGCTGTCGCGCCGGTGCGGCAGAACAAAATCATGAAGTCGGCGCGGTGCGCCCGCGTGGTCCACAGCTTCGTGCCGTTGACCCGCCAGCCGCCCGGCACGCGCGCCGCCCGCGTGCGCGCCGCCGCGAGGTCGGAGCCGGAGTCGGGTTCGCTCATGCCGATGCAGAAGCAGCATTCGCCGGCGGCAATGCGCGGCAGGAAGCGTTGCCGCTGCGCCTCGGTGCCGTTGCGCAGGATGCTGGGGCCGCTCTGCCGGTCGGCGATCCAGTGATGGCCGACCGGGGCGCCGGCGGCGAGCATCTCCTCTAGCACCACGTAGCGTTCCAGGGCGGAGCGTTCGTGGCCGCCGTAGCGCTGCGGCCACATCATGCCGATCCAGCCGCGCGCGGCCATCCTGCGGCTGAACGCGGGGTCGGCGGCACCCCAGGCCTCGGCACGCTGCAGCGGCGTGCGGTCGCCGAGTTCGTCGGCGAGGAAGGCGCGCACATCGGCGCGCAACGCCTCGGTGGCGGCGTCGGGGGCGGGGGGCGGGGCAAAGGCGAGGACTTGCATTTCGGTCACGTTCCCGGTCACGCGGCGGTCAGCGCAGGCCACAGCCCGTCCGGCCCGGCCGCCAGCGCCGCCCGGCCGACCACGCGGTTCCATTCCGTCTCGTTGCCGAATTCGTCGCGCCAGGACCACAGGCGGCGTGTCAGGTGGTTCAGGTCGTATTCGCGGGTGAAGCCGATGGCGCCGTGCGCCTGGTGGGCGAGGCCGGCGGCGATGCTGGCGGCCTCGCCGGCACGCGCCTTGGCGGCGGCGCCGATCAGCAGCGGCGGCAGGCCGCTCGCCAGCGCCTCGACCGCCATGTCGGCGGCGGCACCAGCGGCGGCGCACTGGCCGGCCAGTACCGCGAGCGCCTGCTGCACCGCCTGGAACTTGCCGATCGGGCGGCCGAACTGCACCCGCGTCTGGGCATACTGCACGGTGAGCGCCAGCACGCGCGCGAGGGCGCCGGCAATCTGCACCGTGCGCAACGCCGCCCCGGCCGCGCGCAGTTCGGCCTGCCCGAAGCCGGGTGGCGCCGGCGCCACGGCAGCGGCCGGCAGCAGCACGTCGAAGGTGACGGCGTCACGCGGCTCGCCGGCGACATTGCGGTCCCGCGCCAGCACCAGGCCCGCGCCGGCGGCCAGCGCCACCAAAGGCCCGTCCGGACCCTCCGCCAGCACGGCGATTGCCGCCGCGTCGCGCGCCCAGGGGATGCGGGCGGCGCGGCCGGTCAGGCGCCAGGCGTCGCCTTCCCGGCGCAGGTCCAGCCGGTCCGCCACACGCACCGGGGCGAGCGTCAGCGGCCCCGGCGGGACCGGCAGGCCGACACGGGCGAGCAGCCGTCCGGCCAGCATCGTCTCCGCGAGCGGGATCGGCGCGGCATGGGCGGCGGCAACGCGCAGCAGGCCCATCGCCTCCGCGACGGTCACACCGAATCCGCCGGCCGCTTCCGGCAGCAGCGCGGCGGGGAAGCCGGCATCGGCCACCGCGTCCCACAGCGCCCGCGGGAAGGTTCCCGCCTCGGCGGCGCGGATCACCGCCGGGGTCGCCTCGGCGGCGAACAGGCGCTCAGCGGCATCGGCAAGCTGGTCGCTCATGGCGTTTCCTTGACGGTGGCGGGGTGCAGGGTCGGTCGCCACGGCCGCGCGGGCAGCCTGATGCTCGCCAGACCGCCGGGAAAGACGCAGAGCACGGCGACCAGCACGACGCCGAGTAACAGCTTGTCGCCATAAGCGCCAAGCGAGAGGAAGGTCTTCTGCACCAGCAGCAGCGCCGTGCCAATGACGGGGCCGAGCAGGATGCGCCGCCCGACCAGGATCACCGCGGTCAGCATCAGCACGAGAAAATAGGTCTCGAACAGGTCCGGCCCGACATAGGCGCGCTGATAGGCATAGAACCAGCCGGCCAGCCCGCTGACCGGGGCGGAGATCAGGAACACCGCGAGCCGGATGCGCGGATTGGCGAGGCCGCACATGATGGCGAGCCGCGGGTTCATGTGGACCATCTGCGCCGCCTGGCCAAGCCGCGAGCGGCGGAAGCGATGCACGAACCAGATCGTCGCCAGCAGCAGCACATAGGCGAACGGCCAGAGTTCGCGGTTGTTGCGCGCCACCAGCTTCAGCCCGCCGACCGACAGGTCGAGCGGCGGGATGCCGACGATGCCGTCCGAGCCGCCGAGGAAACTCCAGTTGGCGGCGACGCTGAGGCAGACGATGCTGGCGGCGTAGGTGGTCAGCGAGAAGGCGAATTCGCGCGTGCGCAGCGTGACGGCGCCGAGCACCAGCGCCAGCAGCAACGCCGCAACGACCGCGCCGAGCAGCGCCATCCAGGCGTTCATGCCGTAGCTCACCGCCAGGATCGCCGCGGCATACGCGCCGGTGGCGAAGAACGCCGTGTGCGCGAGGCTGATCTCGCCCAGGTCCGACAGCACGATGTCCATGCCGTAGGCCATGACCCCGAAGATCGCGATCACCACCAGCGTGTCATAGACGAGCGTGGCACCGCCGAGCAGGCGCGGCAGGAACCAGCCGACGACGACCAGCGCGGCGATGCCGGCGGCGCGCAGCGGCCCGGTCATCGCGCGAGTCCGCCGCCGGCCGCGAGGTCGCCGGGGCGCAGCACCATGACGGCGATCAGCACGACGAAGATCGCCGCCGTGGTGTAGGCGGGCGACACCAGCGCGCCGAAGAAAGCGGTGAACAGTCCGAGGCCCAGCCCCGCCGCGTAGCTGCCGCCGACGCTGCCGATGCCGCCGAGCACGACCACCACGAAGGTCATCACCACCTGATCGAACCCCATCGAGGTGATGATCGGCGTGCGCGGTGCGACCAGCGTGGCGGCAAAGGCGACCGCCGCCCCCTCGAAGGCGAAGATGCCGAGATAGATGCGCGCGACATTGGCGCCGCCGAGCTGCGTCAGCTTCGGATCCTCCGCCACCATGCGCACCCAGGAGCCGAGCACGCTGCGCGTCAGCACCCAATGCAGCAGCAGGAACACCAGGATCGTGGCGGCGACGAGAAGCACATCCTGGCCGGTGAACCAGACCGGACCGAGGTCGATGTGCATCGCCTCGAACGGGCTGGCGAGACGCTGCGGCGTGGCGCCGAAGGTGAAGCCGGCGGCGCCTTCGAAAATCTGGCCGAAGCCGAGCGTCGCGATCATCAGGCTGACCAGGTTCTGCGCCAGCGTCAGGCGCAGCATCAGCGCCTGCATCAGCGCGCCCAGCGCCGCGCCGGCCAGCACCGCGAGCGGGATCGCCGCGACATACGGCAGGCCGGTCAGGCGCATCACCGCCCAGGCGACGAAGGCACCGAGCATGTACATCTGGCCGTGGCCGAAATTCACCAGCCGCGCGGCGCCCAGCAACAGCGTCCAGCCGATCGCGACCAGCGCATAGGCATGGCCCATGACAAGGCCGTTCACCAGTTGCTGCGCGACGTTCATGCGTGGCTGGCTCCGAGATAGGCGTCGATGATGCGCGGGTCGTCGCGCATCGCGGTGACCGGCCCGCTGGCGACGCGGCGGCCGCGTTCCAGCAGGTGCAGCCGGTCCACTACTTCGACCGCCGCGCGCACGTTCTGCTCGACCAGCAGCACGGTCAGCCCGTCATCGACCAGCCGCCGCACCGTGCGCAGCAGCGTCAGCACGAGGCGCGGCGCGAGGCCGATCGAGGGTTCGTCCATCAGCAGCACGCGCGGCCCCATGCGCAAGGCGCGGCCAAGTGCCAGCATCTGCCGCTCCCCGCCGCTCATCGCGCCGGCCGGGTTGCGGCGGCGTTCGGCGAGGCGCGGGAACAGCTCATACACCTGCGCCGCCGAGAAGGCCGGACGTTCGGCACGCGGCGGCGGCGCCACGATGGCGCGCAGATTCTCCTCCACGGTGAGGCCGAGAAAGACGCCGTGGCCCTCGGGCACCAGGATGACGCCGCGGCGCACCCGCTCATGCGCCGGCAGCCGGCCGATGTCCTGTCCGTCGAGCAGCACCGTGCCGGCGACGGACGGGGCGCCGCGCGACCAGCCGGCGATGGCGTTGACCAGCGTGCTCTTGCCCGCGCCATTGGCGCCGACCACGCCGGCGAGCGTGCCGGCCTGCAGCGCCAGGGCATCCAGCGCCAGCGCGCGGCTGCCGCCATAGGCGACGCGCAGGTCGCGGATGTCGAGCAGCGCGGTCATGCGGCGCGGCCCAGATAGGCTTCCAGCACGCGCGCATCGGCCTGGATGTCGGCGGGCCTGCCGGTCGCCAGCATGCGGCCCTGGTCGATCGCCACGATCGCGTCGGCGATCGACATGACGAGGTCCATGTGATGCTCGATCAGCACCACCGCGAGTCCGTCGTCGCGCAGCCGCGCCAGCAGCGCCGCGAGGCGCTCCATGTCGGGGCCGCCGAGTCCGGCCGCCGGCTCGTCCAGCAGCACCACGCGCGCACCCGGTGCGCAGGCCAGTGCGATCGAGAGCATGCGTTGCGTGCCGTATGGCAAGGCGCCCGGCAGCCGGTCCTGCATCTCGGCGGGCACGCCGAACCGCGCGAGATGATCGGCCGCCATCCCCTCCGCGGCACGGCGGCGGCGGTGCTCGGCCCAGGGCAGGAAGACGGACGCTGCCAGCGAGGCGCCGTGCGTGTCCAGCAGCATGCCGGTCATGTTCTGCAGCACCGTCATGCCGCCGAAGAACGCATTCTGCTGGAAGGTGCGGCGCAGCCCCAGCCGGGCCAACTGGTGCGCCGGCAGGCCGGTCACGTCGCGTCCGTCGAGCAGCAGCGTGCCGTCATGACGCACCATGTTCGACGCCGCCTGGAAGCTCGTGCTCTTGCCGGCGCCGTTGGGGCCGATGATGCCGAGGATCTCCCCGGCGCCGACCGACCACGAAAGGTCGGCCAGCGCCTGGAAACCGCCGAAGCGGACGGACAGGCCGCGAACGTCGAGGACAGGGCGGCGGTCAGTGCGCAACGACGATCTTTCCCTGCTGCACCGTGAACAGCGCGTAGTGCGACAGCATCTGCCCGTTCGGCAGGAACGCCGCATCGCCGAAGATCGTGCCGGCGATGGTGTGCCCGCGGATCGCCCTGGCGACCGTCTCCCGCTCCAGGCTCTTGCTGTCGTTGGCGGCCTTGGCCCAGACCTGCAGCGCGGCGGCGCCGAGCGCCATGAACTTGTCGGGCGCGCCGTTGAATTCCTTGCGCACCTGCGCGACGAAGCGCTGGTTGGCCGGATTGCTGGCGAACGGCTCGGCGTCGGGGAAGTAGATGTCGCCGCTGACCAGCCCGTCGGCGGCCGGGCCGGCGGCGGCGATCACGCTCGGGCTGACCGTACCGACCGAGCAGATCACCGGCGCCGCCACCTGCGCCTGGCGGTACTGCTGCAGGAACGCCGGCAGGCCGGCGCCCTCGTTGGCGTTGATGGAAACCACCGCATCCGGCTTCGCGTCCTTGATGCTGGTGAGTTCGACGCGGAAATCGGTTTGCGGGAAGGGGAATTTCTGCACCGTCGCGACGTCGAACTGCCAGCCGGCCTGCTTCAGCGCCGCCTCGATGCCCTGCTGCGCGCCGTTGCCGTAGGCGTCGTTCTCGGTCGCGAAGGCGATGCGCTTCGCCTTCAGCGTCCTGGCGACATAATCGACGACGACGCTGGAATCCTGCGCGTTGGAACTGTTGAGCCGGATCGCCAGCGGGTTGGAGGCGCTGGCGAGGATGCCATCGGCCTTGGAGATCGCGGTGATGTCGAGGATGCCGGCGCGCGCCAGGATCGGCTGCATGGCGAGCGTCACGGGGCTGTTCCAGCCCTCGATGACGACGGCCACGCCCTGCGCCGCCAGCTCGTTCGCCTTGGCGACGCCGACCGCCGGCGTGCTTTCGTCGTCGCGCACCAGCAGCTCGATCGGGCGGCCCAGCACGCCGCCATCGGCGTTGATCAGGTCCGCCATGGCGCGGATCGCATGCGCGACGTCCTGGCCCTGGTGGCCGGCACCGCCGCTCTGCGGGAAGATCACGCCGACCTTTACCGGCTCGGCGGCCTGCGCCGCCGCCATCGGCATCAGCAGAGCCGCCAGCAGCAAGGCACGACGGGACAGAGTTCTCATTGTTTCCTCCTCGGGACTGGCGCCTTTGCGGGGCGCCGTGCTTCTACGGTGTCGTCGCAAAACGGGAGAGGGACGCACGGATGGAAGGAAAGCTGTTGATTGCCGGCGCGCTCGGCATCGTCGGCCGGGCGACGCTGGCGCAGTACGAAGCCATGCCGGGCTGGCAGATCGTCGGCCTGTCGCGCCGGGCGCCGGATTTCGACACGTCGGCGCATTTCATCCAGGTCGATCTGGCGGACGCCGCCGACAGCCGCGCCAGGCTCGCCGATCTGCGCGGGGTGACGCACATCGTCTATGCGGCGCTGTTCGAGAAGCCGAATCTCGGCCAGGGATGGCTGGAGGCGGACCAGATCGCGGTCAACCTCGTCATGCTCAGCAACCTGTTCGACGCGATCGAGGCGGCCAATCCCGGCCTGCGCCACGTCACGCTGCTGCAGGGGGCGAAGGCGTACGGCGTGCATCTGGGACAAATCCCGGTGCCGGCCAGGGAACGCGCGCCGCGCCACATCCATCCGAATTTCTACTGGGCGCAGGAGGATTTCCTGCGCGCGCGGCAGCGCGGCAAGGCCTGGACGTTCACCATCCTGCGCCCGCAGGTCGTCATCGGGTTCGCGCCCGGCAGCGCCATGAACATGCTGGCCGCCGTCGGCGCCTACGCCGCGATCAGCCGCGAACTCGGATTGCCGCTGATCTATCCCGGCACCGGCCACCGCATCACCGAGGCGACGGATGCAAGGCTGCTGGCGCGCGCCATCGCCTGGGCCGGCCAGTCCGACGCGGCGGCCAACGAGACCTTCAACGTCACCAACGGCGACGTGTTCGCCTGGGAGAACGTCTGGCCCGTCGTCGCGCGCGCGTTCGGCATGGCGGTCGGGCTGCCGCATCCGATGCCGCTGGCCACGGTCATGCCCGGCAAGGCGGACGTCTGGCAGGCGATGGTGCGGCGCTACGGCTTGCGTCCGACTGCGCTCGATGCACTGATCGGCAGTTCCTGGCAGTTCGCCGACTTCGCCTTCGCGCGCACGCACTCCACGTCGTCGCTGCTGAGCACGATCAGGATCCGGCAGGCCGGATTCGCCGACTGTATCGACACCGAGGACATGTTCGCCTGGTGGCTGGCCGAGCTGCAGCGCCGACGCATCCTGCCGCCGGCCACGCCGGGCTGAGCGTGCGCGCGGGGCGGTGAAGCGGATCGTCACCGCCCGCCCACCACGCCGGCCGCACGCAGCCGGGCCAGTTCCGCCGCGTCCACGCCGAGCCGTTCGCCGAGCACGGCCGCGGTCTCCTGCCCGTGCTGCTGCGGCGCGATGCGATAGCTGGCGGGGGAGCGGGACAGCTTCGCCGGGTAGCCGATCACCCGCACCGCGGTGCCGTCGTCGCGGTGCATGGTCCGCAGCATCTCGCGCGCCGCGATCTGCGGGTCGGCGAGAGTCTGGTCGATGCGGTTGACCGGCCCGCCCGGCACGCCGGCCTGCTCCATCGCGGCGTACAGGTCGGCGGATCGCCAGACCGCGATCGCTGCCGCCAGCGCCGCCTCCAGCGCCACGCGGTGACGCAGGCGGCCGGCATTGTCGGCGTAGGCAACGTCCTCCGCCAGATCGGGCCGGCCGAGCAGGCGGCACAGCGCGCGGAACTGCCCGTCATTGCCGCAGGCGACCAGCACGCCGCCGTCGGCCGCTGCGAAGTCGCGGTACGGCACGACATTCGGATGCGCGTTGCCGAGCCGCGTCGGCACGACGCCGCCGACCAGGTAGTTCATCGCCTGGTTCACCAGCACCGCGACCTGGCTGTCGAGCAGCGCGATGTCGATGTGCTGGCCCTCGCCGGTGGCGTGGCGGTGCTGCAGCGCCGCCAGGATCGCGGTTGCGGCATACAGGCCGGTGAACAGGTCGCTCACCGGCAGCCCGACCTTCATCGGCCCGGCCCCCGGCTCCCCGTCGCGCCGGCCGGTGATGCTCATCAGCCCGCTCATGCCCTGGATCAGGAAATCGTAGCCGCCGCGCGCCGCATACGGGCCGGTGTGGCCGAAGCCGGTGACGGAACAATAGATCAGGCGCGGATTGACGGCCGCGAGCGTTGCGTAGTCGAGGCCGTAGCGCGCCAGCCCGCCGGTTTTGAAGTTCTCCACCAGGATGTCCGACTGTGCCGCCAGCCGCCGCACCAGCGCCGCTCCGTCGGCCGCTGCGAAGTCGATGGCGATGCAGCGCTTGTTGCGGTTGGTGCAGAGGAAATAGGCGGCGTCCGAGGGGCCGTCCGCCCCTTCCAGGAACGGCGGACCCCAGCCGCGCGTGTCATCGCCGCGGTCCGGCGGTTCCACCTTGATGACCTCGGCGCCGAGATCGCCCAGCACCTGCGAGGCCCAGGGACCGGCGAGCACGCGCGACAGGTCGAGCACGCGCAGGCCGTGCAGCGGCCCCGCCGCCGCCTCCGTCGCGTTCACGCCGCCGGCCGGCACCGCCTGCTGCATCGGCTGTCCTCCCGCGTGCCGGCCCCTGTTCGACGCAGGTTTTCATGGCGGCATTTCATTGAATGAAACCATGTTTCAGGTCTATAGCATCGCCCCCGTCGGCAGGGAATGGCAGATGCGGTCGTTCAATCCGGTGATCGCGGCGGTGCGCGCGCTCGACGTGCTGCAGGCGGTCAATCGCCTGAAGCTCGCCAGCGTCGGCGACATTTTCCGTGAGACCGGGCTGAACCGGCCGACCGTGGTGCGGATGCTGGAGACGCTGATCCACGCCGGCTTCGTCGCCCGCCATCCGACGCAGCCGCTCTACGCGCCGACCGGCAGGACGCTGGAACTCAGCAGCGGCTACGAGAAGCACCGCGAGATGGGGCTGGTGGCGACCCCGGTGCTGATGCGGCTGCGCCAGTCGATCCGCTGGCCGTCCGACGTGGCGGTGTTCGACGGTGACGCGATGGTGGTGGCGGAGACGAGCCGCGAAGCCGGGCGCCTTTCGTTCAACCGCCGCCCCGGCTATCGCGCGCCGATTCTCGGCAGCTCGCTCGGTCTGTCCTACCTTGCGTTTTGCAGCGAGCACGATCGCCGGCACGCGATTGCGGCGGTCAGCCAGTCCTCCGATCCGTGGAACGCCATCGCGCGCGACGCGGACGCGCTGGCGCGCCTGCTCGCGGCGATCCGCCGCGATGGTTACGCCACCATGCACGAGGCGTATTCCCGTCTGGCCTATGACGGCATCGCGTCGGCGATCGGCGTGCCGGTGCTGGTCGGCGACGTCGCGGTCGGCAGCCTCAACATGATGTTCCTGCGCGACACGCTGGACGGCGTGCAGGCGGTGGCGCGCTTCCTCGATCCGCTGCGCGGCGCCGCGGCCGAAGTGGCGCAGGGATTGCGGCACGACAGCCCCGTCAGGACGCGAAGTTGAGCCGCAGTCCCGGCTCCGGCCACCGCATCGCAACCAGATGCCCGACCCCGGAGAGCGTGAGATAGGCGGTGCGCATGTCGGCGCCGCCGAAGCAGATGTTCGTGGTATACATGTCGGGTGTCCTGACCTGCCGCAGCAGCCGCCCGTCGGGCGCGATGACGGTGATGTGGCCGGTGATCAGGGTGGCGACGCAGATGTTGCCCGCGGCATCGACGGCGAGACTGTCGAAGCGCTGGTAGCCGGGCAGCGCGCACAGGAAGCGCCCGCCGTTCGGCGACGGGAACGGATGCTTTGCCAGTCGCCCCGGCGCCTCGATGTCGAACGCCCACAGCCGGCCGCCCTCGGTTTCCGCGACGTACAGGGTCCGCTCGTCCGGCGCGAGGCCGATGCCGTTCGGCGTCAGCATCGGATACACCACCTCCGCGATGCCGGAGCCGTCGGCCAGCGCGTAATAGACACCGCCGTGATCGCGCTCGCGCGTCCGGCTCTTGCCGAGATCCGTGAAGTAGAATCCGCCCTGGCGGTCGAACACGATGTCGTTCGGGCCGCACAGCGGATGCTCGCCGCAGCGGTCGTACAGGACGCGCAGCGCGCCGCTCCCGGGATCGAGGCGTTCGATGCGCCCGCCGGAGTAGTCGGCCGGCGTGCCGACCGGGCGCAGCAGGCCGGGCTCCTCGTGCCACAGGAAGCCGCCGTTGTTGCAGACGTAGAGCGCGCCGTCCGGCCCGCGCGCCAGACCGTTCGGGCCGCCGCCGGGCGTCGCGATCACGGACACCGTGCCGTCCGTCCGCACGCGCGTGACGGTGCCGCGTTCGATTTCCACCAGCACGATGCTGCCGTCCGGCATCGCCACCGGCCCTTCCGGAAAGCGCAGCCCGGTCGCGATCACCTGGAACTCGCTCACGTCATTCCCCCTTTCTCGCTCGCCGCGGCGTCATTCGTAGGGCCGCTCGCGCCACCACGGATAGAAGCCCGGCATGTCCGACGACACGGTGTCGGTGAAGCGCGCCGGCCGTTTCTCCAGGAAGGCGGTGACGCCCTCGCGCACGTCGGCGCTGCGGCCGCGCGCGGCGATGGCGCGGCTGTCGATCCTGTGCGCCTCCATCGGATGATCGGCGCCCAGCATGCGCCACATCATCTGCCGGGTCAGCGCGATCGAGACCGGCGCGGTGTTGTCGGCGATCTCGCGGGCGAGCGCGCGCGCCGCCGGCAGCAACTCGTCCGGCGCGTGCAGCGAGCGCACGAGGCCGCCGGCGCGCGCTTCCTCGGCGCCGAACACGCGCCCGGTCGTTACCCATTCCATCGCCTGCGCCATGCCGACGAGGCGCGGCAGGAACCAGCTTGAACAGGCTTCGGGCACCAGGCCGCGGCGGGCGAACACGAAGCCGAACCGCGCCGCGGTGGAAGCGAGCCGGATGTCCATCGGCAGCAGCATGCTGGCGCCGACGCCGACGGCCGGGCCGTTCACGGCGGCGATCACCGGCTTGAGGCACGCGAAGATGCGCAAGCTGAGCCGCCCGCCGGAATCGCGCGCCGCCTCGCTGCCCGGATCGAGCGCGCCGTCGGTCGCCCCCGCGCGGGCAGCGACATCGAAGCGGCCGGCGCCTTCGGCGAGATCGGCGCCGGCGCAGAATCCCCTGCCGGCGCCGGTGACGATCACGACCCGCACGGCATCGTCGGCATCGGCGCGGTCGAACGCGGCAATCAGTTCGGCGCGCATCTGCGGGGTGAAGGCGTTGAGCCGCTCCGGCCGGTTCAGCGTGACCGTGAGGATCGCATCCGCCATGTCACACCGGATCGTCGCGTCGGTCACGCCGCGGCCCCTCCGCCGATGTCGCACGGTTCAGGCACCTTGCGCGATCCTCCAGCCGATTTCGGCGAGGGTGCGGAACTTGGCCCCCGATTCCTTGCCGTGCGCGTCGGCGGCGTTGCCGTCGAGCGCGCGCCGGTACACCCCCGCCGCGATCGCCGACCAGCGGAACAGCGAGAACGCGATGAAGAACGCCAGATCGGGCACGCCGTCGCGGCCGGTGCGGCGGCAATAGGCGCGCACATACCCGGCTTCCGTCGGAATGCCGGCGACCTCCACCCCCTCGATCCCGCGCAGCGCCGGCGGCAGGTGCCAGTAGAGGCAGTTGTACGCAAGATCGGCGAGCGGATGGCCGAGCGTGGCAAGTTCCCAGTCCAGCACGCCGATCACGCGCGGCTCGGTGGGATGCACGACCAGATTGCCGATGCGGAAGTCACCGTGCGCGATCGCGGTCTCCTCGGCGACCGGCGCATGCGCCTGCAGCCAGGCCATCAGCCTGTCCATCGCCGGCTCGGCATCGAGCCGCGCCGCCGCGTACTGCCTGGACCAGCGTTCGATCTGCCGGCCGATATAGCCGGCCGGGCGGCCGAACCCTTCCAGTCCGGCCGCGCGCCAATCGATCGCGTGCAGCGCAGCCAGCACGCGCCCCATGTCGTCATAGATCGCCGCGCGATGGTCCGGGGCCAGAGTCGGCAGCCCCGCGTCGGCGAAGATACGGCCGGGCAGATATTCCATCACGTAGAACATCGTGCCGATGACGCTTTCATCGGCGCACAGCAGCAGCACCTCCGGCACCGGTACATCGCTGCCGCGCAGCGCGCGCATCACGCGGTACTCGCGATCGACCGCGTGGGCGGACGGCAGCAGCGTGCCGGGCGGCTTCTTGCGCAGCACGTATTGCCGTTCGCCGGCCCGCAGATGAAAGGTCGGGTTCGACTGGCCGCCCTGGAATTGCCGCACCTCGCAGACACCGGTGAAGCCGGGCAGGTGCGCGGCGAGATACTCCGCGAGCCGCTGCGCGTCGAAGCGATGGTTGGGCAGCACGGGAACAAGCTGGGGCACGCCGTCGGTCATGGCCTGATCGGTTCTCCCGCTCGTTGGTGTCAGGGTTCCAGCAGCAGCTTGCCGACGCTGGCGCGTCCGGCAAGCGCCGCCAGCGCCGCCGGCGCCTCGGCGAGCGGGAAGCGGGCGCCGATGAGCGGCTTCAGCGCACCCTGCCGGTGCAGCGCCACCAGCGCCGCCCGCACCGCTTCGCCCATCGCCTGGTCACGCCACCGCACTTCGCCCCACAGCACGCCGATCGCGCTCGCGTTCTGCAGCAGCAGCCGGTTTGCCGGCAGCTTCGGGATGGCGCCGGCGGCGAAGCCGACCACCAGGTAGCGCCCCATCCAGGCCAGCAGCCGCAGGCTCTGCTCGCCGACCTCGCCGCCGACCGGGTCGTAGATCACGTCGGCGCCACGCCCACCGGTCAGCCCGCGCACCGCCTCGACCCAGTTGGCATCGGCGTAGCTGACCGCGTGGTCGGCGCCGAGTTCGCGGCAGGTCGCCAGCTTCTCCGCGCTGCCGGCGGTCGCGATCACCTGCGCCCCCGCCACTTTGGCCAGTTGCACCGCGGCGCTGCCGACGCCGCCGGCCCCCGCGTGGACCAGCACCGTCTCGCCTTGCCGCAGCCCGGCACGCTGATGCAGCGCATAGTAGGACGTGGGGTAGTTGATGCCGAGCAGGGCGATGGCGTCCGCCGCCGGCATCGCATCGGGCAGCGCCACGACCGCGCCCTGCGGCACCAGCGCGAACTCCGCATAGGCGCCGCCGTCGATGGTGCCGAGCACGCGCTGGCCGGGTGCCAGCGGGCAGCCCGGCCCGGCCGCCGTGATCGTGCCGGCGCATTCCACGCCGGGCGTGAACGGCAGCGGCGGCTTGCGCTGGTAGCGCCCGCGGATCATCAGCGTGTCGAGGAAGTTCACGCCGGCGGCGGCAACCTGCACCAGATACTCGCCCGGCCCCGGCGCCGGGGTCGGCAGATCGAGCAGCCGCATCTCCCCGGCATCGGTAATCCGTTCGACGCGCCAGGCTTTCATGGATGGTCCCCCGCGGCCCCGTGCTTCACCATCAGCCCGTCCACCGCGACGATGCGCGAACCGGCGCAGATCAGCGGATTGACGTCGATCTCGGCGATCAGGCCGGCCTGATCGGCGGCCAGTTCCGAAACGCGGCAGATCAGTTCGGCCAGCAGCTCCTGATCCACCGGCGGCGCGCCGCGGAAGCCGGCCAGCAGCCGCGCCCCCTTCAGCGACGCCAGCATCGCCCGCGCCTCGCGCCGCGACACCGGGGCGAGCGCGAGCGCGGTGTCGCGCAGCACCTCCACCAGCACCCCGCCCAGGCCGACGACCACCAGCGGGCCGAACAGCGGATCGACCCGGCTGCCGACCATCATTTCCAGCCCTTGCGGGACCATCGGCTGCACCAGCACGCCATTGATGCGCGGCGCCGGCACCAGCGCCGACGCCGCCGCCATGATCGCGGCATAGCCGGCGCGCAGCGCCGCCTCGTCGTGCAGAGCGAGCCGGATCACCCCGGCCTCGGTCTTGTGCAGGATGTCCGGGCTTTCGACCTTCAGCGCCACCGGATAGCCGGCGCGCCGCGCCGCCGCCGCCGCCGCGTCGGCCGACTGCACCAGCGTTTCGGAGACGACGGGCACGCCGTAGAGCGACAGGATGCGTTTCGCCGCGCTTTCGGACAGCGCGCGGTCCGGCACGT
>JAJZVE010000612.1 GCA_021845835.1 Pseudomonadota bacterium
ATCCCGGCCTCCTCGGTGATCGGCGCGCCGGTCTCCTCCCTGGTGCTTTACCTGGACGGCGCGGCCGGGCTGAAGGGCTGGCAATGGCTGTTCATCCTGGAGGCGGTGCCGGCGCTGATCCTGTCGGTGGTCGTTTTCTTCTATCTCACCGACCGCCCGGCCGACGCGAAGTGGCTCGCCGCCGACGAACGGCGCTGGCTGACCGAACGCCTGGATGCCGAGGAGCGGCAGCGCCTGTCGGCCGAGCACATCTCCGTCGGGAAGGCGCTGCTTGACTGGCGGGTGCTGACGCTGGCGCTGGTCTATTTCGGCGGGGTCGCCACCAACTACGGCATCGCCTTCTGGCTGCCGCAGATCATCCAGGGCTTCGGCGGCCTGACCAAGTTCCAGATCGGGCTGGTCACCGCCATCCCCTATCTGATCGGGGCGATCACGATGGTGCTGTGGGGACGGCGCTCCGACCGCAAGATGGAGCGCAAGCTGCACGTCGCCATCCCGCTGGTCGTGGCCGCGATCGGCATCGGCGGCGCGGGGCTGGTGAGCGACCCGGTGGTGAAGATGACACTGCTCAGCATCGCCGGCTTCGGCGTGTTCGCCAACCTGCCGGTGTTCTGGACGCTGCCGGCGGCGTTCCTGTCCGGCGCCTCGGCGGCGGCGGGCATCGCCATCATCAACGCGCTCGGCAACCTCGCCGGCTTCGCCGGGCCGTATGCGATGGGCTACATCCGCGACAAGACCGGCAGTTTCGGCGGCGGGCTGCTGCTGATCGCCGCCGTCGCCCTGGTCGGCGCCATCGCCGTGATGGTGCTGCGCCACGACACACGGCTGGAACACGCGCCGGCCCCGGCGGCGGAGTAGGCGGCGGCTAAGGCGGCTGGCAGGTCCCCGGACGACGGAAGACGCAGAGTCTTTCGTCGTCCGGCGTGCCGGCGCCGAAGCAGGCGGCCGGTGCGAAGCCGGGCAGGGCGTCCTGGGGCCGGCCAACCATGACGTTGAACAGGCGGCCGGCCGAGGCGAAGGCCGCGTCCGGCACCTGCGGCACATCGCGCCCGTCACGGACGATCCGCAGCCGCAGGCGGAACGCGCTGCCGGGAAGCACCTGCGACTGGCCAAAAGCTTCGAAATAGATCGGCACGTCGCGGTGCAGATAGGTGTAGCCGCCCGAAGTGTAGACATAACCGTGCCGCACGCCGAGGCCACAAAGTCCGGGCTGCACCCGCGCCGCGGCGAAGGCGTGCAGCGTCGAGGCGTAGCGGTGCCAAGCGTCCGGCGGGGTGGCCCCTGTCAGGGCCGTCGCCGCCTCCGTTCCGGCCAGCAAGGCCGCCGCCGCAACCGCGCCGGCCAGTTGCAGCCTTCGGTGACGCAGGCCGGGGCCGCGCAGCCAGGCGCCGGCCCGCACCGCGCCCAGCCCGATCAGCATCGGCGTCGCCGCGATTGCAAGATAGAAGAATCGCACTTCCTTGTGCGGCGTCAGGGCGTGCAGCGCGAGCGTGGCCAGCGCCGCGATGGCCAGGGCGGGAAAGCGACGCGCGCCCAGCACGGCAAGCCCCAGCAGCAGCGGCAAGGCCGGACCCCAGGCCGCGGCAAAATATCCAAACGGGAACCACCAGGGCTCCGCCCCCATCGCCGCGCCGACGCCCTGGATCGCGTTGCGCTCGATATTCAGCCAGACCGACTGGAACGGCATGCCCCAGGTCAACGCATCCAGACCGCCGCCGAGCAGACCGATCGTCGCGCCGCCGGCCAGTACCATCGTCCCAAGCGCCGTCGGCGTGCGGCGCTGCTGCCACAGCACGGCAAGCGCCAGGGCGGGAGCGTACTGAAACCGCAACACCGTCGCCATCCCCAGCAGTGCGCCGGCCATCACCAGCCGGCGGCGCGCAGCGGGTGCCCGCTCCCCCAGCCACAGGCCGAGCAGGGCGAGATGCGCCGCCAGCGGCTCCGTCATCACCACCGGCGCGAAATACAGCGTCTCGTACCAGACCGCCCCGAGCAGTCCGACAACAACGCCCCCGGCCAGCCCGCCCGCCCGCTCGCCGACGCGGAAGCCGACATAGGGCAGGACCAGCGACAGCGCGACGCAGCCAACCCGCACGACACCGACATAGGTCGCGGGCGACGGGTCGATCCACACCGCCAGCCGCATCACCGCCGCGATGATCTCTGGCAGCAGCCAGGAGCGGATGCCGTCGATATATTCCCAGGTCACGATCCCGCTGCCGAAGGCCAGCCGATGGGCGGGTTCGAGATACTGGAAAGTTTCGTCGACGAACAGGACGTAGGTGTGGGTGAACAGCAGCCAGAGGCGCATCCCCATCGCAACCGTCAGCACTGCGGCAATGGCCGCCAGCCGTTGCCGCCGATCGGGGCGCATCGGCTGCACAGGCAGGGATGCAATCAGGTCAGTGACAGGCAGAGCCGCTCCTTTCGGCTGGGACGATCACGCACACCGGCCAACGGGCGATCGCGCAGCACCAAAATATGGAATCAATTCGCGGGACACTCCATTACACTGGTGATGCTATCCCGCCTCTGGTCACACTCGGCCCCAGGAGTCAAGAATGTCGCAAATGCGTGGTAATCGCCCGAGGCCAACGGTACCTATGATCAGCCTGCGCGGCCCGCACGTCGTTCGGACGTATGCCCGATGACCGGCCGACAGGCCTCGCGTGCGACCGAGGCCGGCACCGCCGCGGCGCTGTTCACGCTCGTGCTGCTGTGGGACATCCTGCTTTATGTTGTGCAGCTCTCCGTCTCCGGCGCGCACCTGCTGTCGCTGCCGAGCGGCCACTTCGTGCATGACTTCGCCTTCTTCTGGGGCGGCCCCCGGCTGTTCTGGCTCGGTGACGTCGCACGCATTTTCGACCCCGAGCGGTTCAATAGCTGGCTCGCCGGCCAGATCGCCCCCGGTTCGATGCAGCAGTTTGCGACCTGGAGCTATCCGCCCACGATGCTCCTGCCGCTGCTGCCGTTCGGTCTGCTGCCCCTGCCGGTCGCGTTTCTGGCGTGGCTGTCAGCCACTTTTGCCCTGCTGGCAATCGTCCTGCGCCAAGTCGTCGGCGAAACGCGGACCATCGCGGCGGTGATGCTCAGTCCCGCCGCATTCTACTGCTTTTTCTACGGCCAGAACGGCGCGCTGACCGCAGCCCTGCTGATCGCCGGGCTATGGCTGATCGACCGGCGGCCCCTGATCGCCGGTGCCTGCATCGGCGCGCTCGTGATCAAACCGCAGCTTGGAATCGTGCTGCCGTTCGCGCTCGCCGCCGGGGGCTACTGGCGGGCCTTCGCCATGGCAGCGCTGGTTGCCACCCTGCTGGTGCTCGCCACAATTCCGCTCGTCGGCCTCGCTGCATGGCAGGGCTTCGTGCAGGCAACGATGCCGGCCATGACGGCACAGTTGATGCACGCCTATGGCATTCCGCCGCAATTCGCCATGCCCACCACCTGGGTCACGCTGCAGGGATGGGGCGCCGAACCGCGACTTGCCGCGCTCGGCCAGGGCGCATCCACGGTGATGGCCGTCACCATCGCCGTCCTGGCCTGGCGCCGCCCGCCCGTGGACAGGACGTTGCGCAATGCGCTGACCTGCGTGCTGCCGCTGCTCGCGACGCCGTTCGGCTATGTCTATGACGCGATTCCGACGATGCTCGCCGTCGCCCTGATCGTCCGCGCGCATTTCGCCGGACGGCTGCGGCTCACGTGGTGGGAGCGACCGCTGCTGGCCGGCGTGTGGCTGCTACCGGCGCTGATGGTGCCTTGGCAGTTTTTACTGCATCTGCGGCCGGTCGGCGCCTGGCTGCTGATGGCGTTCGCGCTGTCCCTGCTGTGGCGGG
>JAJZVE010000613.1 GCA_021845835.1 Pseudomonadota bacterium
AAATCGTTGGCGATGGCATCGGCCGGGCGACGCGGATCGGTCTCGATCGCGGCGAGCAGCTCGATCGCCCCGGACAGGCGGGCGGCGGGCGTCACCGCAGCAGACGCGGCGGCAGCGCCGCGAGATCGGCCAGCTCGGTCACGCGGCCGCGCAGCCCGTATTCGTCCGGCTGGCCGGCCCGGTTGACCCACACGACCTGGAACCCGAACGCGCGCGCCCCGAACGCATCCCAGGGATTGGACGAAACGAACACCAGCCGCTCCGGCGGCGCGTCGAACCGCTCGCTCGCCAGCCGATAGACGCGCGGATCGGGCTTGTAGAGGCCGACCGATTCGACGCTGAGCACGTCGTCCAGCAGCCCGTCCAGCCCGGCCGCCGTCACCGCCTCGGCCAGCATGGCGGGGGCGCCGTTGGACAGGATGGCGCGGGCAATGCCGCCATCGCGCAGCGCCGTCAGCACCGACCTGACCTCGGGATAGGCGTCGAGCCGGCGATAGGCGGCGCGCAGGTCGGCCAGCAGACCCTCGTCCGTGATGTTGTGCCGCGCGGCGACGAAGCCGAGCGCCTCGTCGGTCAGGCGGGCGAAGTCGCGATGCTGCGCCGGGCCGGCCAGGCTGCGCACCCAGGTGTATTCCAACTGCTTGTTCCGCCACTCCTGCGACAGCGCCTGCCATTGCGGCCCGACCCGCGCCGCGTGCCGCGCCATCGCCGCGTGCGCGTCGAGCAGCGTGCCATAGGCGTCGAAGATCGCAGCGACGGCACCGGTCGGCATCAGCTCTCCTGGCGGTAGTTGGGGGCTTCGCGCGTGATCGCGATGTCATGCACGTGGCTCTCGCGCAGGCCGGCGCCGGTGACGCGGCGGAACCGGGCATTGCGCTGCAGCTCGGCAATGGTCGCGTTTCCGGTATAGCCCAGGCCGGCGCGAAGTCCTCCCACAAGCTGGTGAACCACGCCGGCGACCGGCCCCTTGTAGCCGACCCGGCCCTCGATCCCCTCCGGCACCAGCTTCAGCGTGTCGCGGATTTCCTGCTGGAAGTAGCGGTCGGCGGAGCCGCGCGCCATCGCGCCGATGCTGCCCATGCCGCGATAGGACTTGTACGAGCGGCCCTGGTACAGAAACACCTCGCCCGGCGCCTCGTCGGTGCCGGCGAGCAGGCTGCCGACCATGACGCAGTCCGCGCCGGCGCCGATCGCTTTGACAATGTCGCCGGAGGTGCGGATGCCGCCATCGGCGATCGCGGGCACGCCGGCCTCGCGGCAGGCGGCGGCGGTCTCCAGCACGGCGGAGAATTGCGGCACGCCGACGCCGGCGACGACGCGGGTGGTGCAGATGCTGCCCGGCCCGATGCCGATCTTCACCGCGTCCGCGCCGGCCGCGATCAGCGCCGCCGCGCCCTCCGGCGTCGCCACGTTGCCGGCCACCACCTGCACCACGTTGGACAGGTGCTTGATGCGCTCCACCGCCGCCAGAACCCCGGCGGAATGACCATGCGCCGTATCGACCACGATCACATCGACCCCGGCCTCGATCAGCGCCCTGGCGCGCGTGTGCCCGTCCTCGCCCACGCCGGTCGCGGCGGCGACGCGCAGCCGGCCCAGCTCGTCCTTGTTGGCGAGCGGGTGGCTTTCCGCCTTGTCCATGTCCTTGACGGTGATCAGGCCGACGCAGCGGAACGCATCGTCCACCACCAGCAGCTTCTCGATGCGATGACGATGCAGCAGGTGACGCGCCTCCTGCGGGTCGACGTCGCCGGTCACGGTGATCAGGTTCTCCCGCGTCATCAGCTCGTACACCTTCACCGCCGGGTCGGTGGCGAAGCGCACGTCGCGGTGCGTCAGGATGCCGACCAGCCGCCGCGTCTCGCGCTCCACGACGGGAATGCCGCTGATGCGGTGAGTCGTCATCAGCGCGCGCGCGTCGGCGAGCGTCTGGTCGGGATGGATGGTGACGGGATTGACGACCATGCCCGATTCGAACTTCTTGACGCTGTGCACCTGCGCCGCCTGTTCGACGGGGCTGAGATTCTTGTGGATCACGCCGATGCCGCCGTGCTGCGCCATCGCGATCGCCATCGCGCCTTCGGTCACGGTGTCCATCGCCGAGGAGATCAGCGGGATATTGAGCCGGATCTCGCGGGTGAAGCGGGTCGAGATGTCGGTCGCGGCCGGCAGCACGTGCGAGTACGCGGGCACCAGCAGCACGTCGTCGAAGGCCAGCGCCTCGCTGATCCGCGCGAGCAGAGAGAGGGTGGTGTCGCTGTTCGGGGATGCCATCGGCGGGCCTTTCCGCAACCTTGGCGCGGCTGCGTAGCGGCTGGCGCGGACTTTCGCAAGTGCAGCAACGCCGCGGCGCGTCAGAGCGTCACCAGCCCGAGATGCCGCTCCATCGGCCGGAAGTCGCGGTCGTCATGCAGCAGCGCATGGCCATGCAGGACGCAGAACGTGCCGATCAGCAGGTCGATCCCGGTGCGGACGGTGAAGCCCAGGGCGCGCAGCATCCGCGCATGCCGCGCCGCCTGTTCGGCGAGAACCGCGCCGGCCAGGGTAACCACCGGATATTCGTGCAGGTCGCGACTGATGCGTGCGGCATGCGCCTCGTCGCGCGCGCCCATCAGCACTTCCATCAGGATCAGATCGCCGACGATCACATCGGCCGTTCGCTCACCGAGGTCGATGAACTTGCGCACGCCCGGCGTATCCCTCTGTCGGAGCCGAGCGATCCAGACCGACGAATCGACAAGGATCAAAACGACCGCGTCCGGCGGATCTCGTCCAGATCGCCCTCCCAGCCGAGACCCGCCATGTCGTCGAACGCCCGCTTGCGCCGCGCCGCCGCAATCAACCGGCGCAGCCCCTCCTCCACCGCCGCCTTCTTGGTGGCAAGGCCGGTCACTTCCATCGCCTCGCGGATCAACGCCTCGTCCAGATCGATATTGGTTCGCATGGCACGCCATGTGTATGGGCACGACACATTAGACACATCGGGGCCGTCGGGCAAGATCGGGCGAACGGCGGTCAGGGTCATTCGGTTCTCTTTCCGCTGACGGCGTCGATGGCAGCCTGGCGGTTCTCGGCGAAGTGTTCGAAGCCTTCGACTGGCCTGAAGCCGAGGCGCCGCAGGACGGTCAGCGCGGTGTTGCGCAGGGCGGCGAGCACCTCTGGTGCTGCACCGGCGTTGGTTCGCGTCTGATCCTCGCGCCAGGTGACATCGCGGACGTAGTGCAGCTTATTCTCGATGCCCCAATGCCCGCGCGACAACGCGAGCAGGCATTCCGGCCCCGCCTCGTCAGCGGACAGGCTGGTGATGGCGTAAACTGTCCCGGAACCGGCCTTGCCGCGCACGATACGCTCGCGTGTGATCCGGCACACCTGCGCCAGACCGGGCCATGAAGGCTGCAGATGCCTGGCCAGCGTGGCCGTTACTTCGAGCCGGCGGGTCTCGATCCGGCCATGGCCTTTCCCGATCGCTGCGGCGTGCCGCAGGTCAGGCGGCGGCGACCATACGGCAGAGGGGGGAAGCCGGCCCGAAGGCCAGGGCAATGTCCGCTTTGAGCGCCGGCTGGTTGTCCTTGACGGTGAAGAAGTAGCGCCCACCGGCGTCGCTGATCACGCAGCAGATCTCCTTTGGGGTGAAAACGGCGTCCCCGGTAATGATGACGCCCCTGAGCGGCAGCGACTTCAGCCGTTGCAACGCCGCGGTGATCTCATTGCCCTCCGGCGCCACGGCCAGTTGGCCGATCCCCCCTTGCAGGGAGGCACCGAACGCCGCCAGCAGATGAACGCCAGCGGATACCGCTTCCCTTCGGTGCGCCGGTGATCCGGAAC
>JAJZVE010000614.1 GCA_021845835.1 Pseudomonadota bacterium
ATGCGGTGCATCACGTCCTCGGCGGTGCCGAGGCACTGGAGCTGCTCACCCGGCGTCCGCCCCCCGACCTGCTGATCGCCGATCTCGGCATGCCGGGGATGAACGGGCTGCAGCTCGCCGCCGCGGCACGGCGCCTCTACCCGGGGCTGACGATCCTGATCGCCACCGGCTATGCCGCCCAGGAAGCCGATGACCGCGGCAGCCACGACCTGCCGGTGCTGAGCAAGCCGTTCAAGGCCGCCGACCTGCTCGGCCGCGTCGCCGAATTGCTGGCCGAGGCTAGGCCGGGCGGCGCGCCGTCTCGCGCGACCGTGCCAGATTTGCCACGATCGCTGGCAGGCACTGGCTGAGTTCAGCCGTCAGTTCGTCGCCCGTCAGTCCGGCACGTCCGGCCAGTCGCGCCACCTCGGCATTGCCGAGGACGGCGTGCAACTGTTGCGGCGACAGGCGCCGCTGCGGCCCGCGCCCGGGCCCCTGCCATGAGCGTACCACGTCGCCGAGGCCCGCCTCCTCCAGCCGGTGCAACACACGCTCGAGTCCCCCGCCGGACACCCGCGACGAGCCGATCGCTTCCTGCATGGCCTGCGTCCGCCACGCCTGACCGGCCAGCCTTCCCCCGGCCAGTTCGGCCGCGAGGACGTCAACCAGTTCCATTGCTCCGTTCCCCTGCCGGTGACCGGCAGTTTTTTCAACGCAGGACCGCGATGCCGGTTCACGATTTCTTTCGATTTTCTGGCGCCGCTTTAATCCTGGCTAATTGGCCCCTTGCCGCCGGGTGTCGCGGAACACAAGATGTCAGGCGGCGCCGGCGCGCTGCAGCCGCTCCGCGAAACTCTTGCGGAACTTTGCGACCTTGGGCGCGATCACGATGCGGCAGTAGCCGCTCCAGGGATTGCGCGCAAAGTAGTTTTCATGTTCGGGACCGGCCGGATAGAATATCTCGAATGGGACGATCTGGGTGACGATCGGCGCGGGCCACAGGCCGGCCGCGCCGATTTCGCGCATCACGCGCACGGCGTCGGCCTGCTGCGCGGCATCGTGGACGAAGATGACGCTGCGGTATTGCGGGCCGACATCGTTGCCCTGGCGGTCGAGGGTGGTCGGGTCATGAACGGTGAAGAACACGCGCAGGAGGTCATCATACGCGATCGCCACGGGATCGAACGACACCTGCACGACCTCGGCATGGCCGGTCGTGCCGGTGCAGACCTGCTTGTAGCCGGGGTGTGCGACATGTCCGCCGGAAAAGCCGGACTGCACGCGCGACACGCCGCGCAGTTCGAGAAACACCGCCTCCAGGCACCAGAAGCACCCGCCGCCCAGGGTCGCCAGCAGCGTCGCCATGCGCGCCTCCTCCGCTGCCGCACAGATGGCGCGGCGCGGGCCGTTGTCCAGCGCGCGCCGCGCCGGAGCCGGATCGCATGATCGCGGATGCACGCCCCGTCGCGGTCATTCTCGCCGGCGGGCAGGCGCGGCGCATGGGCGGCGGCGACAAGGGATTGCTGCGGCTGCAGCGACGGCCGATGCTCGACCTGGTCCTGGATGCGGTGCGGCCGCAGGTCGGCGCGGTGGCGCTGAACGCGAACGGCGATCCGCGGCGCTTCACGCCGTGGGGCCTGCCGATCCTGACCGACCCGGTTCCCGGCCAGGTCGGGCCGCTCGCCGGCATCCTGGCCGGGCTGCGCTGGGCGCGGCAGGTCCACAAGGGAGCGTCGCTGCTGCTCTCGGTGCCGAGCGACACGCCGCTGCTGCCGGCCGACCTGGTGGCACGGCTGGCGCAGGTGCGGACCCAGTCCGGCGCCGCCATCGCCTGTGCCGCCTCGGGCGGGCAGCGTCATCCCGTGGTGGCGCTGTGGCCGGTCACGCTCGCCGACGCGCTCGCCGCCGACCTGGCCGCCGGCGTGCGCAGCGTCGATGCGTTTGCCGCTCCGCACGGCGTCGCCGTCGCCGAGTTCGCGGTGAACGGCGGCGATCCGTTCCTGAATATCAACGAGCCTGCCGACCTGGCGCGCGCCGCGAAACTGGTCGTATAGGCGTCACGGGTCGATCGCCTCGGCGCAGGCGTCGGTCGGGGTGGCGGCGGCATGGCCGACCACCGGCACCGCCTTCAGCACCGCCGACGAGATCCGGCACGGCGCCGCGGCCAGCCCGCACCCGGCCAGCACCAAGGTCAGCAGCACCAGCAGCGCCGTCGCGCATGGCCGTATCGTCATCGCGATTCTCCGCGGCTATGATGTTCGCTGATCCAGCGCGGTCGCTGCCGCCGCGCAAGGCCCGCTGCGTGGGACGCGGAGCAGGCTTGTCAACCCGGCATGGCGTTGCCATGCTGCTGCGCCATTGCAGCCGGGCCGGACAATGATCAGGGAAATTTGCCGCATGACGACCCGCCGTCCTGCCCTGCTCGTCGCGACCGGGCTTGCCCTGCTGGCCGCCGCCATTGCCCGCCCGGCCGGCGCCGCCGACCAGGTGGTGAAGATCGGCATCGATGCGTCGCTGACCGGCGGCGACGCGCAGTCGGCGTTGCTGGTCAAGAACGGCGCCGTGCTCGCGATCGACGAGGCGAATGCCAGGCACGAGGTGCCGGGCGTCAGGTTCGAGGCGATGGTGCTTGACGACGGCACCGCGACCGCCGGCCAGTACGATCCGGCACAGGGCGCCATCAACGCGCGCAAGATGGTCGCCGACCACGCCGTAGTGGCCGCGGTCGGGCCGCAGATGTCGGGCGTCGGCAAGGCGATGGCGCCGATCCTGAGCTGGGGCGATCTGGCCACCATCACGCCGTCGTCCACCAATCCCGACCTGACCGACCCGAAATTCGCCCAGCAGTACCGCCCCGCCGGCAAGCCGATCTATTTCCGCACCGTGGCCACGGACAACTACCAGGGGCCGAACATGGCCAACTACTTCGCCGACACGCTGAAGGTGAAGTCGGTCTATGTGCTGGACGACACCGGTGCCTACGGCGAGGGCCTCGCCAACGCCTTCGCCGCGCAGGCGGACAAGAAGGGGCGTCAAGGTGCTCGGCCGCGACAGGCTCGATCACAAGGCGGCCGATTACTCGGCGGTGCTGACCAGGATCAGGCAGCTCAATCCGGAGAGCCTCTACTACGGCGGCGTCATGCAGGCGGGCGTGAAGCTGGTGAAGCAGGCATACGAGATCCTGCCGCACGCCATGCCGAAGGCCGGCGGCGACGGGCTGATCACGCCGGAGCTGCTGACCGCCGCCGGGTTCCCCGCGAACCAGGACTGGTACTGCACCAACGCCTCGCCGCATGTCACCGAAGACCCGGCGGCGCAGGACTGGGTGAAGCGCTATCAGGCGAAGTTCAAGGTGCTGCCGGACGATTACGCGATCACCGCGTACGACGGCGCGGTCGTCATCATCGACGCGGTGAAGCACATCAAGGAAAGCGGCAAGCCGGTGACGCGCGGCGCCGTGCGTGACGCCATCCAGACCTCGAAGGTCAGGACGCTGCAAGGCGTGGTGTCCTTCGACGCCAACGGCGACATCGAGGACCGGGTGATCTCGATCTTCCAGGTGCAGCACGATCCCAGGTACCCGGCCGACGACATGATCCACCAGTTCAGGTATGTCGGCATCGCGCCGCAGTCCTGATCGCAGCGAGCGGAATGCGCTTCTCTCCGCGTCCCGGATGGGCACGTTCGCGCAGGGCAAAATGACCCTCGCCGACGTCTATCTGCAGCAACTCATCAACGGCCTGAGCCTCGGCGCGATGTATGCGCTGCTCGCGCTCGGCTTCACGCTGGTCTACGGCATCCTGGAGCTGATCAACTTCGCCCACTTCAACGTTTTCATGGTCGGC
>JAJZVE010000615.1 GCA_021845835.1 Pseudomonadota bacterium
CAGGCCGCCGTCCTCCCCCAGACCCGGCTCCGCCACGTGGCTGCGCAGCCCCTGCCCCGCGACCGTCGCCACGTCCTCGTGCAGCAGGCCGGCGTCCAGCAGTTCGCGGATCACGAACGGCATGCCGCCGGCGGCGTGGAAGTGGTTCACATCGGCGCGGCCGTTCGGATAGACGCGCGCCAGCAGCGGCGTCACCTCGGCGATGTCGGAAAAATCGTCCCAGACGAGCGCGATGCCGCCCGCCGCCGCCATCGCGATCAGGTGGATGGTCAGGTTGGTCGATCCGCCGGTGGCGTGCAGCCCGACGATGCCGTTGACGAACGCGCGCTCGTTCAGCACGCGCCCGATCGGCGTGTAGTGGTTGCCAAGCGCGGTCATGGCGAGCGCCCGCCGCGTCGCCGCCGCGGTCAGCGCGTCGCGCAGCCCGGTGCCGGGATTGACGAAGCTGCTGCCCGGCAGATGCAGGCCCATGATCTCCATCAGCATCTGGTTGGTATTGGCGGTACCGTAGAAGGTGCAGGTGCCCGGCCCGTGATAGCTGCCCATCTCGGCCGCCAGCAGCTCCGCCCGCGTTGTCTTGCCCTCGGCGTAGAGCTGCCGCACCCGGCTCTTCTCGTCGTTCGGCAGGCCGGAGGTCATCGGGCCGGCGGGGATGAACACCGACGGCAGATGGCCGAAGCTGAGCGCGCCGATCACCAGGCCCGGCACGATCTTGTCGCACACGCCGAGATAGACCGCGGCATCGAAGGTCTGGTGCGACAGCGCGACCGCGGTCGCCAGCGCGATCACGTCGCGCGAGAACAGCGACAGTTCCATGCCCGCCTCGCCCTGGGTCACGCCGTCGCACATGGCCGGCACGCCGCCCGCCACCTGTGCCGTCGCCCCGGCGGCGCGCGCCGTGGCGCGGATCAGCTCCGGAAACCGTTCGTAGGGCTGATGCGCCGACAGCATGTCGTTGTAGGCGGTCACGATGCCCAGATTGGGCGTCACCCCGTCCTTGAGCCGCAGCTTGTCCGCCGGCCCGCAGGCGGCGAAGGCGTGCGCCTGGTTGGCGCAGCCGAGTCCGCTGCGGCGGATGCCCTGTTGCCCCGCCGCCGCGATGCGGTCGAGATAGCGTTCGCGGCGGTCATGGCTGCGGCGGGCGATGCGCTCCGTGACCTCGGCGATGCGTGCGTGAATGGACATGGCGCCCCCGCTGATCTCTGCTGCGTCGCGGTATAGAGAAGGGCGGCGAAGCGATCCACCGCAAGGAGGGCGGCGGCCGGGCGCCCGGCGTGGCGCTGCGCGCGAGCCATGCCGGCGCGCGGTGCTGTTGCGCGCCCGATGAACCAAAACGATATGCGATCTATTTCGCCTGAAATTGTGACCGGGCAGCATTCGCTGTGACATTCTGTCACGGCCGCGGCAAGAAACGGAACCAAGCTGTGACTTTATGCCCTGAAGCTGTGACATAAAAATGTCCAATATTCCGGCGTATTAATTATACGAGAGTTTGTAATGTTACTGTTGCGTCCGGCCGGCACTCGGTCTAACTGTTCGCATGCTGCGATTTACGTCGCGGTCCCGCACCATCACAGGAAAGCTCGGAATCATGCCGGACGGCGAAATGGGCCTGGGTCACAATCATCAGGATCCCGATCAGTTGGGCGACCAACAGGGCCAGGGGCAGACCCGCAATGACGACAATGACGATCAGGGGATGGCACCGCCGCCACCGGCGCCGGGCGACGCGACAATCCCGCTGGACTACGTCACGTTCGTGAACGGCCTGCCGAGTGGTTTTGTGGCGGCGTTTCAGGCAGACGCGCCCGGCGGCATCCCGTGGTCGCCGCTGGTGCTCGCTGACACGACGTTCGATGCCGCGACGCTCACCGCGCCGACCGCCCTGTTCACCGATTTCACCGCGCCGCAGGCGCAGCCGCTGGTGCTGACAGGCGACAATCCGGTCGGCCTTATCAACGACAGCACGGCGCCGCTGACTGTGGTCGATAACGCCACGCCGTATCAGTATGTCGCCACCGGCATGGGCGGCATGACGCTGTTCGCCGAGTCGGCAAACGGGTCGTTCGTCGCCGAGGGTGGCAGCAACGTCGTGGTGACCGGCCAGACGCAGGTCAGCGCCTGGAGCTTCGACCTGCTGGGCGGCAACAATCAGGTCTGGGCCAATGACGGCAACGACACGATCCAGACCGCCGCCGGCAGCACCAATCTGATCGCGTTCGGCAGCGGCAACGACATCGCTGCGTCCGGCGGCACGGATCTGTTCATCGGCGGGTCCGGCAACGACACCATCTTTGCCACCGGCAGCAATGACTCGGTGCTCGGCGGCAGCGGCAACATGACGTTCATCAACACCAACACCACCCCGGACAGCCAGAGCGATCTGATCTTCGGCGGCTCCGGCACGCTCGACGTGGTGGGCGGCCTGGGCAGCGTCACCGTCGTCGGCGGCAGCGGCGGCGGGCTGATCTTCGGCGGCGCGGCCGGCAACAACGAGCTGGTCGGCGGCGCGGGGCCGGCGACGCTGGTGGGCGGCGGCACGGGCGACCTTCTGATCGCCGGCCCCACCGGCGGAGACAAGCTTGTGGCCAGCGTCGGCAACGAAACGCTGATCGGTGCCTCCGGCGGCAACAACGTGCTGTGGGGCGGCACCGGCAACGACGTGATGGTGATGAACGGCGGCAACAACACGGTGATGGGCGGCAGCAGCGGCACCGACGTGATCTGGTCGGGCAGCGGCAACAATTTCATCGGCGCCAATGCGGCCAATGTCATGGTGGTCGCCGGCCCTGGCGGCAACAATACCGTGCAGGCCGGGACCGGGATGGACATCTTTACCTTCGTCAACGGCCAGGCCGGCGGCTCCGCCGTCATCAACAACTTCAACACGGCAACCGACAGCATCAATCTGGTCGGCTACGGCGCCCATGCGGACACCGTTGCCTCGGTCGGCGGCTCGACACTGATAACGCTTGCAGACAAGACCCAGATTCAACTTGTCGGCGTTACCAACCTACCGAGTTCGGCGATCGGCTGACCGCGCTCCCTCCCCCGGCGCGGATCGGCGGCATCGGGCGCCTGCGGGCGCCCGATGTACGTCCGGACGACGTGCGCCGGGCCTGACTGCCGCGAAGCGGTGCAAGCGCGCGCCGCGTGCGCGAGAGGCAGCCGACGTATCCTCCCGGCAGTTGCAGTTCTTGCGCCTGCAGCCGGGAGGACGTCGCCATCAATGATCGGCGTGGTGGCTGTAATGACGCCAGGCCAGGCTCCCCAGGAATACGACGCCAGCGACCCATACGACGAAGCCGATGGCAAAGTTCAACAGGGCACCAGAGAAATACGAGGCTTGCAAATCCCCCAGCCGCAAAGCGGACAACGCCGAGCCATCATGCGCGCTGTAATTATTGACGCGGTATTCGTACAGGATGAATGCGACCGGCCCAATTACCGTCCAGATGAAAGGCAGCGCTACAATAATCCTGTCAGGCCAATACGGATGCGCCATCTCGACCGGTATCGCGGTTCCGCGATGCGCGACCGTCGCCATTTTGAGATCCTCCTTGGACGCACTTCCTCTCCGCCGCTCGCTCTTATTTTTGGCTGATTTCGCCCGGGAACCTTATGAGGCTCCCGGCGCCAGCGTGTCATTTCCGCCGCCGTAAGCGGCGGCGCGCATTGATATGCATCAAATTGGCAATAATGCTGACGTATTGCCGCGCCCGGCGGCACCGCGCTTGCCCAACCGGCCGCGAAGTGCTGCAAGCGCCGGCATGCCTGTCCCGGAACCCACCGCCATGCCCGATGCCGCTGCCGCATCCGAGCGC
>JAJZVE010000616.1 GCA_021845835.1 Pseudomonadota bacterium
CTTTCACCGCATCGCGGATCGGCTCGACGGCCGCCCAAGCCTGCTCATCATCGATGAAGGCTGGCTCGCCCTCGGTGATCCCGGCTTTGCCGGCCAGTTGCGCGAATGGCTGAAGACGCTGCGCAAGAAGAACGCGAGCGTCGTCTTCGCCACCCAATCGCTCGCCGATATCGCCGGCTCCGCGATCGCGCCAGCCATCATCGAAAGCTGCCCGACACGCCTCTTCCTGCCCAATGAGCGCGCGCTTGAGCCGCAAATCGCCGCCATCTATCGCCGCTTTGGCCTGAACGACCGCCAGATCGAGATCCTGAGCCGGGCCACGCCCAAGCGCGAGTATTACTGCCAGTCGCGACGCGGCAACCGGCTCTTCGAGCTTGGGCTCTCGGAAGTCGCCCTCGCCTTCACCGCCCGCAGCCATTTGTAGATCGTGGTGCGGCAGAACCCATAGGAGGCGATCACCGCAGAGGGCCGTTCGCCCTCGCGCACCCGCTCAATCGCCATCAGCCGAATGGTTTCCAGCGTCCGGTGATCAAAACTCCGTCCATCTCGCTGCACCCCGAATCGTCCATAAAAAAACCCGAACGTCAACCAAAATGTAGCCTTAATTCGCGACCGGTGAGTAATGGGGTTTGGCCTGGGTTCGCTCCTTGGGGTGGGGGACATGACGGGCGCCGGATCGGGTCAATGCGTCGCGGAGGCCGGCACCGGCGCACCCGGCTTGCGCAGCAGCGGCACCAGGAGCGTTGCGATCACGAAGGCAACCATGATGGCGCGAAACGCATCGGCGAAGGCGAGCGTCGATGCCTCGCGGTAGGCGAGGTGCCAGAGTTGGGTGAGCGCCGCCTGATGGCCCTCGTCCACCGCGCCGGGTTGGGTGCCGTAGCGGGCAGCCATCGTGGCGAGCAGGCGCGTCGTTGGTCCCGACGCCTCGGTCATGCGGGACGCGATGTGGTCGAAATGCAGGTTGGTCCGGTCGTTGATGATCGCTGTCGCGACTGCGATCCCCACGGCGCCGCCCAGGTTGCGCATCATGTTAAACAGGCCGCTCGCGTATTTCAGCCGCTCGGGCGGCAGGCTGCCGAGACCGAGATTGACGCTCGGCGCCACCGCGAAGACCTGGGGGAAGCCACGGAGCAGTTGCGGCCAGAGCAGCTCTGCGCCGCTCCAGTCGTGGGTGATGAAGCTGTAGCTCCACATGGCCACGGCGAAGCACGCGAGCCCGGCGGCCATCAGCCAGCGCGTATCGAAGCGCCGTGCGAGCAGGATATAGACGGGTGTGCCGAGCAGCGACGCAGCGCCAGTCGAAAACACCGCCATACCGATCTGGAAGGCGCTGAAGCCGCGCGTGTAGGCCAGGAACAGCGGGGTTAAGTAGATCGTCGTGAAGATGCCGATCCCGGTGACGAAGGAGAGAAAGCAGCCCACGGCGAAATTGCGGTTGGCGAGCGCGCGCAGATCGACGACCGGATTCGCCACGGCAAGGCTGCGCCAGCCGAACAGGATCAGCGACACACCGGCGATAATCGCGGTCTCGCGGATGGTGCGGTCGTCGAACCAGTTCCAGCGCGTGCCTTCCTCAAGCGTGTATTCGAGCGTGCCCAAGCCAACCGCCATCAGTGCGATGCCGGGATAGTCGGCACCCTTCAGCAGCGAGAGGTCGGGCTTGTCGATGTCGACCAGCATCGGGATCAGCAGCGTGATCGCAAGTCCCGGCAGCAGGTTGATGTAGAACAGCCAGTGCCAATTCAGCGCATCGGTGATCCAGCCGCCGATCACGGGACCGAGCGTTGGCGCGATGGAGGCAATGGTACCAACTACCGCCGCGGAATAGACCCGCCTCTCACCCTGGAAGAAGTGGAAGGACGAAGTGAACACCGTCGGAATCATCGAGGCGCCGAGCAGGCCCTGCACGGCGCGGAACAGGATCATCGACTGGATGTTCCAGGCAAGCGCACAGAGCAAACTGGAAATGGTGAAGCCGGCAGCCGAGAGCGTGAACAGCCAGCGCGTCGAGAACACGCGGGTGAGCCAGCCGGACAGCGGGATCATCATGATCTCGGCGATCAGATAAGCGGTCTGCACCCAGCTGATCTCGTCCTGCGCGGCCGACAACCCGCCGCCGATGTCCTGCAGCGAGGAGGCGACAATCTGGATGTCGAGCAGCGCGATGAACATGCCGACGCACATCACCGCGAATGGCAGGATGTTGGGATTGCCGACGGGCGCGGGGTGGGTCATGGCGTCGGCGGCGCCTCCGCGCGCGTGTCCACGCTGGCGACCACGGAAAGTCCCGGGCGCAGCCGGCCGAGCGTGTCCTCTCCGCCGTCCAATTCGATGCGCACCGGCACGCGCTGCACGATTTTGGTGAAATTGCCGGTGGCGTTCTCCGGTGGGATGACGCTGAACACGGCACCGGCGCCAGGGGCGAGGCTTGCGACATGGCCGTGGAACGCATGGGCCGGCATCACGTCGGCGACGACCGTCACGTCCTCGCCGGGCCGCATGCGGGCCAACTGATCCTCCTTGAAGTTCGCCTCCACCCACAGGCCGGTGGCGGGAATGACGGAGAGCAGGTAGCTGCCGGCGATCACGTAGGCGCCGACCTGCGCTGCGCGATTGCCGACATAGCCGGCGATCGGCGCGCGCAATTCGGTATAGGACAGGTTGAGCCGGGCGGTCTGCACGTCGGCGTCGGCCTGCGCGGCGTCGGCCTCGGCCTCGGCGATCTGGGCCTGGAAAACCGAGAGTTTCTGGCGGCCGGCATCCAGCGTCGCCGCCGCCGCGGCGACGGCGGACTGCGCCTCCTGGTCCAGGGCCGTGCTGCGCTGCGCATCCTGGCGTGAGCCGGCGCTGGTGCGGGCGAGCGCGCGATAGCGAGCGGCGTCCGCCGCCGCGAATTCGGCCTGTGCATGTTTGGCGGCGAGATCGGCCTCCTGCTGGCGGATCACCGCCTGCTGCAGCGCGACCTGCGCCCGCAGGCTCGCGAGCGCTGCCTGCCGCGCCGCGCGTACGGCTTCGGCATGGTCGAGGGCGGCGCGGAAATCGCGCGGATCGAGGCGGATGAGGACCTGGTCGGCGGCGACGCGCTGGTTGTCGCGCACCAGAACCTGCTGCACGAAGCCGCTGACGTGCGGCGCCATTGGTGTGATGTTGCCGCCGACATAGGCGTCGTCGGTGCTCTCGATGAAGCGGCCCTCGGTCCACCAGTCATAGCCGTAGCGCGCCGCGCCGAGGCCGAGCAGCAGCGCGGCGCTGGCCAGGGCAGCGGTCCTGACGCGCAGCCGCGGGCGGGTGGCGGTTGCGACCGGGGCGCGTTCGACAAGACCTCTCATGACGCGGCTCCTGCGATGCCGCCGTGACGGCGGCGGGTGCGTTCGTCGGCCGCGGGGCCGGCGACGGTCCGGTACGCCGGTTCGGCGAGCGGGCGGCCAGTGTGGCGGTCCACCACCACCGGGTCCGCCTCAGCGCCGGTTGCGGCGTCGATCAGCACAACGCTCTTGCCCTCGGGCACGAAGTGCTTGTTCCCCCAGGCAAGCAGCGTCCACAGCACCGGGCGGAAATCCCGCCCACGCTCGGTCAGCACGTATTCGTCGCGCGGCGGCCTCTCACGGTAGCGCCGGCGCTCCAGCAGCCCTGCCTCAACCAGGGCATTGAGCCGGCGCGTCAGCATGTTGGGCGCGATGTCCAGGCTGTTCTGGAACTGCTCGAAGCGCGTCAGGCCGAGGAAGGCGTCGCGTAAGATCAGGATGCTCCACCACTCGCCGACCCGTTCGAGGCTGCGGGCGATCGGGCACTGCATGTTGCCGAAACTCTTGC
>JAJZVE010000617.1 GCA_021845835.1 Pseudomonadota bacterium
GATGGCGGCGATCCGGCACCGCTCGCTCGCCTGCATCGCCGGGATTACCTTCTCCCGGCCGATCTTCGCCGTGCTCAGCACGCCCCATGCCATGTGGTCGGCCATCGTGCAACCCCTCCCCGGTGTCGGTGCGACCATAGCGCAGAAGGACCGGGCCGGCTAAAGAGACGGTACCGGCATGACAGCGCCGGTTGAACGGAGGATCAGTCATGCCGCCGCGTGTTCGAGCCTGGCTTGGATGGATGCCGGTCGCTGCGCTGGCGGCGGCGCTGGCCGGCTGCGCAGGTCAGCCCGGATTTGCCAACATCTCGCTCGGCGGCTTCGGTGCGCCCTATGGCGGTGAGGACGTGGGCGGCGCCGACCTGTTCGGCATCACCCCGCCCTACGGCTGGGGCAGCCCGTTCGGCGCCTCCCCGGAGGGCTGGGGCGGCTATGGCGGCTGGCGGGGCGAAGGAGACGACTGAGGGCGGAGGGCGGCGGCTCACGGCGCCTTTGCGGTCAGCGTGGCGGCGTTGCGCAGGCTCGCGCCGGTCAGATAGATGGTCAGACGTCCGAGATGGTGCGTGGTCGTGGTAGAGCGCACCGGCAGGGGCGGCACGCCCGGCAGCACGCTGCCAAGCCAGATCGTATCGCCGCGGATGCGCGCAGCCTCCGAGCTGTCGCCGCGGTAGAAGCCGGCCAGCACATGCGCATCGAGCTCGCAGCGCAGCGTCGGCCCGGACCACGAGGAACGCGAGATGACCGGCAGATACTCCGCGCCGCTGGCCTGCAACGCCATGGTCTGGAGTTGCCGGCCATCAAACGTCGTGACCTGTCCTTCGCAACGGCCAAGCATGGCGACCTGGTGAATCACCAGCGCGGTGATGCTGAGGCTGTCGATGGTATGTTGCGCCATGCCGGGCGGCACCGGCGTGTGCTCGCCGTCATCCGCCGGTTCGAGCGTGTGGATCACCGGGACGCCGCGCTCGTACTCGATCGCGACGTGGCGCGGCTGCCCGCCGAACACGCCGGCGGTGTCGAAATGCAGCGGCTGCACGCCGCTGTCGGTCCAGGTGCCGTCGGCCCAGCTCTGCCAGTTGGCATGATAGAGCAGCCCGACCATGCCGGCGGTGTGCCCGCTCAGGGCAATGCGATAGCCGCTCGGGGCCATCAGCATCTCGCTGTGCAGGGTCAGCACATGGAACCCGGACCTGTAGCCGTCATATGTCAGGTCCACGACCACGGCGCCCGGGTCGGCGCCGGCACGAACGGGGAGCGCGAGGAGGAACAGGGCGAGACGCCACGACATTGCGGCCATCATGCCGATGCTTCGGCGCCGGAGCAACCGCCCCTCCGCGCGCTGTGACGTGCCCCTGATCACATGCCCAGCGCGAGCGCGGCGGCGGCATAGTCCTCCAGCGCCGTACCGACCGACTTGAACAGCGTGATCGCGTCCGCGGCGGGCCGCGCCGCCGATTCGCGGCGGCACAGGTCGGCCAGTGCCCCCGCGATGCGCGCCCGCGGCAGCGCGCCGGAGGCCAGCGGCTGCACGATGTCGCCGGCCTCGGCCAGCGCGCCCTCGAACGTATCGACATAAACCACCGCCGCGCGCGCCGCTGCCGCATCGTCCGCCTCGCGCATCTGCGGCGTATAGCCGCCGACCAGATCGACATGCGCGCCCGGCTTCAGCCAAGTGCCGGCGATCAGCGGATCCACCGACAGCGTGGCGCAGGAGATTACGTCGGCGGCGCGCACCGCCGGTTCCAGCGACCCGGCCGCCGCCACGTCCGGCGCAAGCGTCCGCAGCCGGGTGGCGAGCGCCGTCGCCTGCTCGCCCCGGCGCGCCCAGATGCGCACGCGGCGGTAGCGGCGGACGGCGCAATGCGCTTCGGCGAGGTTGGCGGCGATGCGGCCGGCGCCGACCACCAGCAACTCCGCCGCGTCGGGTCGCGCCAGCGCGTCGGCCGCCAGTGCCGAGGCGGCGGCGGTGCGGCGGGCCGTCACCTCGGCGCCGTCCAGCAGCGCCAGCAGGGCGCCGCTGCGCCCGTCGAACGCCAGCAGCGAGGCGGCAACGGCGGGCAGGCCGCGCGCGCCGTTGCCGGGCATGACGTTGACCACCTTGACCACGATCAGCCGCCCGCCCTGCCAGGCCGGCATCAGCAGCAGCGTGCCGTCCGGGTCGCCGGGGATGGCGATGCGGTGCTGCGTGCGCAGCGGGATTTCGCAGCCTGCGAGAAAAGCCTCGCGCAGCGCCGCGATCAGCGCCGGCCACGGCAAGGCGGCCCGCACCGCCGCTTCGTCCAGGATGCGCATCGCCGGTCTGCCCTCCGCCCCGTTCATGCCGCCGCCACGCCGCGCGCCGCGCCGGCCTCGCCGAACAGCCAGGTGATGTCGATCCCGGGGACCATGCGCCGACGGTAGAGGCGGCGCGCCGGCGGCGCCAGGGTCCCCGGCTTCGCGGTGGCGGGCCGTGTGCTACACAGGCGGCAAGCCAGCAACAGCACGGAGACGTGACGGTGAGCGAAACGCTTCCCAAGCCCAAGAAATCCGTTGCCCTCTCGGGCGTGGCAGCCGGCAACACGGCGCTCTGCACCGTCGGGCGGACCGGCAACGACCTGCACTACCGCGGCTACGACATCCTCGACATCGCCGAGACCTGCAATTTCGAGGAGATCGCGCATCTGCTGGTGCATGGCCGGTTCCCGAACCAGGCCGAATTCGCCGCCTACACCGCCAAGCTGCGCGCCCTGCGCGGCCTGCCCGGACCGCTGCGCGCAGCGCTGGAGGCGCTGCCCGCGTCCAGCCATCCGATGGATGTGCTGCGCACCGGCGTCAGCGTGCTTGGCTGCGTCCTGCCGGAAGCGCATGGCCACGATGCGCCCGGCGCGCGTGACATCGCCGACCGGCTGCTCGCGAGCCTCGGCTCCATGCTGCTCTACTGGTGGCACTGGACGCAGAACGGCCGCCGCATCGAGGTTGAGACCGACGACGACAGCATCGCCGCGCATTTCCTGCACCTGCTGCACGGCCAGCCGGCGTCGGAAACCTGGGTGCGCGCCATGCACACCTCGATGAACCTCTATGCCGAGCACGAGTTCAACGCCAGCACCTTCGCCTGCCGCGTCATCGCCGGCACCGGCAGCGACATCTACAGCGCCATCGCCGGCGGCATCGGCGCGCTGCGCGGCCCCAAACACGGCGGCGCCAACGAGGTGGCGCTGGAGATCCAGCAGCGCTACGCCGATGCGGAGGAGGCGGAGACCGACATCCGGCGCCGGGTCGCGGCCAAAGAGGTCGTGATCGGCTTCGGCCACCCCGTCTATACCGTCAGCGACCCGCGCAACGTCGTCATCAAGCAGGTGGCCCGCCATCTGTCGGAGGACACCGGCAGCACCGCGCTGTTCGACATCGCCGAACGCATAGAGAGCGTGATGGCGGAAACCAAGCGCATGTTCGCCAACCTCGACTGGTTCAGCGCCGTCAGCTACCGCCAGATGCGCGTGCCGACGGCGATGTTCACGCCGCTGTTCGTCATCGCCCGCACCTCCGGCTGGGCGGCGCACGTGATCGAGCAGCGCGCCGACGGCAAGATCATCCGCCCCAGCGCCAACTATGTCGGGCCGGAGGACCAGGAGTTCGTGCCGCTGGAGCAGCGGGCATAGTGGCGCTGCAGCGCAACCGGCTGCAGCGCTCCGGTCCTTATGACGCGGCCGAGCGCGCCGTGCTGGACCGTGCCGGCGCCGCCGCGGCGCGTGCCGAGATCGCGCGCTGGCCCGGCTACGCGCCGACGCCGCTGCGCCCGCTGGCCGCCCTCGCCCGCCGCCTCGGCAT
>JAJZVE010000618.1 GCA_021845835.1 Pseudomonadota bacterium
TTGTCGAAAGCAGTCGTCAGAAGGCAAGCCAGGCGAAGGCGTAGAGCGTGTTGTTGGCACTGGCCGAGCGGCCAAAGCCATCGTAGTTGCTGGTGCCGCCATTGAACTCCGTGTAGGCGGTGTACTGAAGGCCGAATTTCAGATTGGCGAACGGGGCGCCCACAGAGTCGCTCTTGCCGAACGGCACCCAGTCAAGCTCAGTAATGAACGCCATGCTGTTCGGCGAGCCGGTCAGACTGCCGCCCACCGGGCCTGGCGCGTAGAGCAAGGCATCAGCCGAGCCGGTCGTGCTTTGGACGCCGAACGTCACGCCATATGTATGCTGGTAGTAGTAGGAGACGTTGGCATTGATGAAGTCGAGGTAACCATTCGCGTTCGCCGCGATACCCTGCGCCACCGATGAACTGAGGTGCTGGATTTCGTGCGTGTAGATGCCGTTGACCGTGACGACGTTCGTGCCGTCGCCAATCAGCTGATAGGTGCCGTCCACGGCAAAGTCGGTGTAGGTGTCAGAGCCGAAGCCCGGCGTGCCCCCTGGCTCCAGACTGGCGTGGAAGAGCAGCCCACCGATTTCTGCCGCCTGCCCTGCCCAATCCCACTCATAGGCAATGCGGGCGTATGGCATGGGTGCCGTCGAGGAGCCGGGACCGCCAAACTGGCCCAGCATCTTGGACAGCGGCGTACTCATGGTGTTGTAGACGCCCGCCTCGACATACAGCGCGTTATCGTACCACGCCGACACGGTGGTCCCGATCGAGTTGCCGATCAGGGAAGCGATGATCGGACCGGCTGTCGGCGTCGGGGCCAGCGACGAACTGATGAACGGGTATCCCCACGCATAGGTGGTATTGTAGGGATCCTGGACAGTCGGCCCGTTGTTCAGCGAAAAGCCGAGCCGAAGATTGGCGTCGTTCGGCAAATTGATCGGGGTGGTCAGACGCAGGTCGGTATTATCCCAAAGGAACGTCTGGTCCACGCTCGAATAAGTGGCCTGGATGAAGCCGCCTGCGTAGTCATTGACGCGCCCGGCGAGGAACAGGCTGACCTGGTCCATCGCAAAATTGTTGTTATCGCCGAAATGCGGGGCAGCTCCGCCAGGCTGGCCCTGCGCCGTGTTCGTAAACGACGTTTGGACCATGCCCGAGAGCGGGATGCGAGAAGCCAGCCCCTCGCCGCCGCTGAGTGTATAGCCGGTCATCTTGAAGGCACGGCCGAACGGCGTCAGCTGCGGACCAAACGCACCGGCATGGCAGGCCGTGCAGGGCTGGCCGGTCTGCGACGCGAAGCTCGGCACGGCACGCGCCGGCTGCAGGGCGAGAGCCAGGGCGACGGCACCTGCTGCCAGGCCCCACAAGTATCTCATCCGAACTTTCAGCATATCCCGGTTCCTTTCGTGGACGGCCGGAGAAAAGGCCGGAACGGCAGCGGCGGCGTTGATCCGGATCAATTCGCCGCCGCGCCGGCTGCGGTCAGGACCGTCTTGATCAGTGCAGGGTATTCAGATAAGCAATCAGGTCCGCGCGCTTCGCCTCGTCCTTCAGACCAGCATAGGTCATCAGCGTCCCCGGGACCACGCCCCTGGGATTCTGCAGGTATCTATCGAGCGTAGCGTTATCCCACGTCAGACCGGATTTCTTGTTCGCCTCGGAAAAATGGAATCCAGGCACCTCGCCGGCCTTCGTGCCGACGACGCCGAACAGGCTCGGGCCGATGGCATTCTTGCCCGCCACGGTGGAATGGCAGATGCCGCACTGTGATTTGAAGATCTTCTCCCCCGCGGCCGGGTCGGCGGCCAGGGCGGCGGTGGCGATGCCTGCCAGCAGCATGCCGGCAATCAGGCTACGCATCATGCGTCGAACTCCTCTGGATTGTTGCGTCGCTGCCACGCCCCGCCCGCGGCCGGCACCATGCCGCCCGCGGCGGCGACGCGCGCGCAGGTTCTATCAAGCCAGGATGCAGGGCGCTAACTGCCGCGTCCCGGTCGCAGCCGCCCCAGCACGGCGCGAGCCGCCGGCTGTTCCAACAACTCAGGGACAGCGACACCGAGCCTGCGGCGCCAATTCGGCCGCTCGCGGTCGGTTCCGGGCAGATTGAGGGCGGTCTGCTCGCCTGCCAGATCGTCGAGTTGCGCGAGAACGAGTGCCGATGGTGTGGCAGCAAGGAAGCCATGCACCGCCGGAGCATCTGGCGGCCCGCCAATTGCCTGTTGCAGCGCCGCAATCTCCTCTGCCCGCTCTTGCCGCGCAGTCGTTTCGTCGATCTGGCCGAGACTGGCGCGCTCGGCGATATCGGCACCGGAGCGCCAGCCGGCAAGAGTCGGCAGATCATGGGTGGAAACGCAGGCGACGGCGTGTGCCGGATAGTTGGAAGCGGGCAGAAAGCCGCGGCCCTCACGCTCAAACCACAGCACCCGATAGCTGAACACGTTGGCCGCAGCCAGCGCCTCCCGGAAGCCCTCGGGCACGGTGCCCAGGTCCTCGCCGACGACCAGGCAACGGGCGCGCTGGCTCTCCAGCGCCAGTTCGCCCAGCAGCTCGTCGCGCGGATAGGCGACATAGGCGCCCTCGGCCCCGGTGGCACCGTCAGGCACCCAGAACAGGCGCGCGAGTCCCATCGCATGATCGATGCGCAGCGCGCCGGCGTGACGCATGTTGGCGCCGAGCACGCCGGCCAGGGCGCGGTACCCGTCGGCGCGCAAGCGCCAGGGATCAGGCGGCGGCAGGTGCCAGATCTGCCCGGACGCCGAGAACGGGTCCGGCGGCGCGCCCACCGACACACCGGCGGCGAGGTACCGCGCCCCCGCCCACGCCTCCGCGCCATCGGGCGCCATACCGACAGCCAGGTCCCGATAGAGGCCGATGGCCAGCCCCGACTCGGACGCCGCCGTGCCGAGCTGCCGGTCGGCGAGCCATTGCAGCCAGGTGTGGAACCGCATGCGCGCCGGGTCGGCCGTCGCCCGTTCGGCATCACGCAGCGCCTCTGGCCAACGCCGCCAGTCCGTGCCGGAACGTTCTTCAACAATTGCCTGAAATGTAACAAATTGTTGCAGTGCGGCGCCGCCATAAGCGCGGAAGCCGGCCATGTCCTCGTCGCGGTCGAAGGCCGTGAAGGCGGCCTCCAGCACAGCGCGCTTGACCGCCCAGACGCGCGGATAGTCCACCAGCTTCGCCGCCGAGAGCGCCGCCAGTTCCGCGGCGCGGTGCGCCAGCGCCGCCCGCGCCGCCGGCGCATCGAGGCCGCCGTCCTCGCTTGCCACATCGATGTAGATCGGGTCGAGGAAGCGCCGGTCGGACGGATGGTAGGGGCTTGCGCGCTCGCGCTGGTCGGGAAACAGCGCGTGCAGCGGGTTGATCCCGACCACCGCCGCTCCTGCCCGCGCCGCCGCCATCGACAGCCGGGCAAGCGTGGTGAAATCGCCGATGCCCTGGTCATCCGCCCGCCGCACGGCATAGAGATGCGCCGCCAGGCCGAAGCGCCGCCCGCCGTCGTGCAACGGCGGCGGCAGATAGCAGGCGGCCGGCGCCACGGTGAGCGCGCAAACTGTCTCCGGCCGACCGTCCTGCCACAGCCGCCACCGGCCGACCGGCAGACGGGGCAGCGTCACGCGCCATAGGGACGCGCTACGGCTATCGGCGCACGACATCTCGCCCGCCGCCTCGGCGGCGATCGCGAGGGGCTCCTGCGCGCCGTCCTCGCCCTCGATCACCAGATACCGGCCCGGTTCCGCCGTGACGTCCAGGACGGGCGCGGTCCCCTCCCGCACCACCACGGCATGCGGCAGCGCCC
>JAJZVE010000619.1 GCA_021845835.1 Pseudomonadota bacterium
GACGGTTTCTGGGAATTGCGGCTGAAGCCCTGGGACATGGCGGCGGGTCTGGTGATCGTGCGCGAGGCCGGCGGCTACGTGACCGACCCGCACGGCGGCGACCCGCGCAGCCGCGGCGACATGGTCGCCGCCAACCCGCATCTGCACCCGCAACTCTGTGCCGCCGTGCGCGAGGGGCTGGCCGGAGGCTGACGCCGCGTCCGGCCTTCATTGAGCGGAGGGCAACCCTCGGTTAGGGTGCCGGCGTTCATGCGCGCGTCCCTTCTCCTCGCCGCGAGGCGGCTTGCCGTCGCGACCGTGCTGGCCTGTCCAGGCCCCGTGCCGGGCCGGGCGCAGACCGCCGCGCGCGATCCGCACGCGCATCCCAACGGGCCGCACCAGACACTGCCGCTGCTGCCCGGCGACCGGCCGGTGGCGACGGTCAATGCGGTGCCGCCCACCATCCCGGCCGCGCCGCCGCCGGTGCCGGTGCTGCCGCCGCCGATCGTGGTGCCGACCCGTCCGGTGGAACCGCCGCCGCCGCCGAACGTCGCGGCGGACGCCTCGGGCATCGTCGAGGACATCGCGAACGGGCTGCGCATCACCTTCGGCAGCGGCTCGGCCGACCTGAACCCCGCGACCGCGGCGGCGCTGCGCGCGCTCGCCCAGGCGACGCCGCCCGACCGCGCCACCTTCACCATCGTCGCCACCGCCGCCGGCACGCCGGACGACCCGTCCACCGCACGGCGGCTGTCGCTGTCGCGGGGGCTGGCGGTGCGCGCGGTGCTGATCGGGCAGGGCGTGCCGTCGCCGCGCATCTATCTGCGCGCGCTCGGCGCCACCGCCGCGACGGCGCCCGGCATCGCCCAGGACCGCGCCGACGTGACCGTCGCCGTCGCGCCCCCTCCCGCCGCCGCCGCCGCTCCCCCGGGCCAGCCCGCCCCACCCCAGAAGGCCGCCCCATGACGCGCCCGACCGTGTTCCTGATCCGGATGCTGCTGTTCCTGGCCGCGGTGGCGGTGGTGACGGCGCTGCTGTTCGGTGCCCTGCTCACCGCCTTCAACAACAACCCGCTGCTCAACAGCCTGATCCTGATCATCCTGGGCCTCGGCATCGCCTGGAACGTCCGCCAGGTGATCCGGCTCACGCCGGAAGTGACGTGGCTGGAAACGTTCCAGCGCGCCCGCGCCCGCCTCGCCGCGGTGCCGGCGCCGAAGCTGCTGGTGCCGCGGGCGGCGATGCTGGCGGCGCGCACCGCCAAGGGCCGCGACGGGCAGGAACGCTTCACCCTCTCTTCCCAGGCGACGCGGGCGCTGCTCGACAGCATCGCCAGCCGCCTCGACGAAAGCCGCGAGCTGTCGCGCTACATGGTGGGCCTGCTGATCTTCCTCGGCCTGCTCGGCACGTTCTGGGGCCTGCTGCTGACGGTGCGTTCGGTCGGCGACGTGATCGGCAGCATGTCGGTCGGCTCGGGCGACATCAACGCGCTGTTCGAGCAGTTGAAGGCCGGCCTCGCGCGGCCGCTGCGCGGCATGGGCACCGCGTTTTCGTCCTCCATGCTCGGCCTCGCCGGCGCGCTGGTGCTGGGCTTCCTCGACCTCACTGCCGGGCAGGCACAGAACCGCTTCTTCAACGAACTGGAGGAATGGCTGGCCGGCCTCACGCGCCTGTCCTCCGGCGTGCTGGGCGGCGAGGGCGAGGGGTCGGTGCCGGTCTATGTGCAGGCGCTGCTGGAACAGACCGCCGAGAACATGGAAGGGCTGCAGCAGATCCTGGCGCGCGGCGAGGACGGCCGGCGCGAGGCGAACCAGGCGGTGGTGGCGCTGACCGAGCGGGTGGCGACGCTGTCGGACACCATGCGCGCCAACCAGCAGCTCATGCTGCGCGTCGCCGAGGCGCAGCAGGCGCTCGCCCCGGCCCTGCAACGCCTCGGCGAGCGGCGGGCCGAGGGCGGGTTCGACGAGGTGTCGCGCGGCCATCTGCGCAACATCGAACTCTATCTGCAGCGGCTGCTGAACGACACTGAACAGGGCCGGGTGCAGACCACGGCGGAGATCCGCAACGACATCCGCGTGCTGACCCGCACCATCGCGGCGCTGGCGGAGGAACAGCCGCGCTGAGCAAGGCCCTCACCCGGCTCGCTACGCTCGCCACCCTCTCCCGCTCTGCGGGACTGGGCTGCGACGCAGACCGATGGCGGGGCGAGGGCCTTGCGGCTCAGCCCCGCTTCGCCTTCTCCATCAGCGCCTTGACCTCGTCCATCGCCTCGGCGAAGCGGCGGTTGAGCAGGCCGATCGCCTCGCCGTTGCTCTTCTGGATCAGGTCGCTCAGTTCCTTGGTGTTGGCGACCGCGCGCTCGTAGGCGTGCTTCAGCAGGTCCGCCTGCTTCGCCGCCTTGTCCTGCGGCGCGTCGGCGCCAGCGAGCGACCGTATGGTCTCGGTCAGTTCCGCCATCGTCTGCTGCATGATCTCCATGTGCCGCCGCGCCACCGCCTGCGCGCCCTCCAGCGCCACGCGATTGGCGGCCGACAGCGCCTCCATGTTGCGCCGGTGCGCCGTCATCAGCGCCTCCATGTCCGGCACCGGGGGCAGCTTCATTTCCGAAAACAGCTTGCTGAAATCCTCGGCGGCGCTGCGCGCCTGCGCCATCGCGTGCGCGATCGGGTTGTCGCTCGGCGTGAAGCTGCTGTCAGACGGCATGGTCCCGCTCCTTCTTCTTCAAAGCGTGGCAACCATCCTGGTGTAGGCGCGCCAGGCGGATCGCTCAACGACGCTGCGATGGCGGCGGCGTGACAAAACGCATCACAACGGCGGCGCCGACGGCTCATCGGCCAGCGGCGCGGGCGGCGGTTCCGCGGGTGCGGCGCGATGGCCGCCGATCCAGCCGTCCAGCCGCTCCGCCTGCGCCAGCGCCCGGTCCAGCGCCGCCATCGTCGCCGCCAGATCCTCGCTGGTGTCGTCGTGCCAGGCACGCAGCGCGAACAGCCACACCGCCAGCAGCCCCTTGCGGCGCAGCCGGCCGAGCGGGCCGCGCGCGGAGATGCCGGCGCCCTCCAGCATCCAGCCCATGCTGCGCAGATTGGCCGCCGCCAGCAGTGCCGCGAGGCACGGGTCGGTCGGCAGCACGCGCAACAGCGCCTGCACGCCGCCGCGATGCGCCTGCAGCGTGTCGAACCGGCGCATCAGCAGGTCGAACAGCCGGTCGCGGTGCGGCCCCTCCTTCGGCGCCAGCGCCAGCGCCGCCTGGTCGGCGATGCGGCCGAACCGCAGCAGGATCGCCACCCGCACCGGGAAGCGCCCGCGCGCCCGGTCGAGCGGCAGATCGGCCCGCCGCGCTGCCTCCGCGACACTCACCTCGCGCCAACCGCGCTCCGCGGCGAGCACGAAGGCCGCGCCGACCAGGGCGCGGTCAAACTCTGCATCGTCCATGTCCAGGAACGTAGGCAGCCGAATGGGGCTTGTCAGCCCGCCAGTTCGCGCGACCGCCGTGTCGCCGCCGCAATTGCGCGGGAGACGGCGGCGGGCCAGGCGTCCTCGGCCATCAGCACCGCCAGCGCCTGCTCCGTGGTGCCCCTGGGGCTGGTGACGGCACGGCGCAGGCTGGCCGCGTCCTCATCGCTCGCGGCCAGCAGCGCGCCGGAGCCGGCGACGGTCCGCCGCGCCAGCAGCCGCGCGAGGTCCGGCGGGATGCCCTGCTCGATCGCCGCCCGCTCCAGCAGTTCGGCGAGCAGGAACACATAGGCCGGCCCGCCGCCGGACACCGCCGTCACCGGGTCGAGCAGCGCCTCGTCCGCGACCCAGGCGACG
>JAJZVE010000620.1 GCA_021845835.1 Pseudomonadota bacterium
CGGCGTTGCGCTTCGGCCACGACCGCGCCGGGCTCGCACGCATCGTCGCGGTCGCGCGCGAGGACAATTTCGCCAGCCGCATCGTGCTCGGCAGCATCGGCATGACCGTGTGCGAGCGGTTCGAGCGCGCCGGCGTGCCGATGCTGACCTACGAGAGCCGCGCGCGCTGACCCTACGGCGGCGGCGCCACCGCCTTCGCCAGCGCCACCACGGCGCCGAGGCTTTCCGCCATCGCGGTCGGGATCAGCACCGTCGTGCCGCGTTCCTTGTTCATTTCGTAGAGCAGGTTCATCTGCCGTAGTTGCAGGGCCGTCGGGTTGCTGGCGTAGATCGCCGCCGCCGCCACGACCTGGCGCGCGATGTCCTGCTCGGCGGAGGCGAGCGTGACGCGCGCGTCCTTCTCGCGCTCGGCCTGCGCCTGCCGGCTCATCGCGTCCTGCAGTTCCTTCGGGATCGCCACGTCGCGGATTTCCACGCTGGTCGCGGCGACGCCCCAGGTGGAGGTCTTCGACGTGATCGAGACGCGCAGCTTCTCGTCCGCCGTCTGGCGGTCGGAGAGCAGGCGCGAAAGATCGGTCGAGCCGATCATCTCGCGCAGCGTCGTTTGCGCCACGCGCTCGATCGCTTCGCGGTAGTTGGCGATGTTGATGGCGGCGGCCCTGGAGTCGGTGACCTGCCAGAACACGATGGCATCGACGCCCACCGCGACGGTGTCGCGCGTCAGCGCCTGTTCGGCGGTAATGCTGGTGGTCTGGATGCGCGTGTCGATCACCGCCGTCGCCTGCTCGATCAGCGGCAGGACGAGATAGAGACCGGGTCCGCCGATGCGCTGGAAGCGGCCGAGCCGCAGGATCACCGCGCGCTGCCATTCGTTGGCTATGCGGATGGAGCGCAGCAGGATGATCGCCGCGACGACCAGGATGACGATCAGCACCACCGGCACGCCGCTTGCTGTCATCGCCGTGGCCTCAGCCCGCCTGCTGCGCCTGGCGGTTCAGCGCGTCGAGCAGCGCCTGTACGTTGCCGCCGTGCTGGTTGAGGAAGCTGGCGTAGTCGCTGCGCTGGGTCAGGCGCATGCTGGTGCCTTCGGCGATCACATCGACGATCTTCGGGCTGCCGCCTTCGTCGCTGACGATCCACGTCAGATTCGCGGCGGCCTGTCCGGGCCGGTTCAGTACGCTCGGCACCTGCACGCCGCCCTCGCCGGGCGCGGCGCGGCCGAGCGTGTAGGTGACGCCTTTGTACTCGCCGAGATGGCCGGTGATGCTGTTGAGCAGCACGCGATGGAACAGATGCACGTATTCCTGCTGCTGCTGCGGCGAGGCGGTGCGCCAGAAGCGGCCGAGGCAGAACCGCGCGATCGCCTCGACGGCGACGTTGCGGTCGATGATCTGCTGCAACTGTACCCGCTTCGCATCCTGCGAGCCGCCGGAATCGATCACCGCGATGAGCTGGCGCGCGGTCTGGTCGATGAACTGGCTCGCCTGCAACGGCGCCAGCGCGTGCGCGGCGATCAGCGGCGCGCCGACGGCGAGCGACAGCGAGGAAAGGAACAGGCTGCGTCGTGTGAGCATCGAGGAATTGCCGTTGCTGTGGCTGGACGGATGGTCAGTGTTGGGCCGGCGCGTCGGGATACCATGCCGGCGTGGTGGCGCGGTTGTCGCTGCCGGCGGCCTCGATCTGGGCATGCCGGTGCTGGCGGTACAGGCTGCGGAACGTCGCGTAGGGATCAAGCGCCTGTTCCTTCACCTTGTCCAGATCGGCGAGCAGCGCGGTACGGGTATCCACGGCGGTCATGCCGTACTGAACGTATTCGAGATTGGTGACGGTGCTGCCCTTGCCGATCCAGGTAAACGGGCTGGTCACCACGTCGGCGCCGAAGCCGATGGCGTCGCGCGGGTCACTGGGGCCGAGGATCGGCAGATACAGGAACGGACCTTCCGGCACGCCCCACAGCGCCAGCGTCATGCCGAAATCGGCGTCATGGTCCGGATAGCCGAGGCCGGTCGCCACGTCGAAGATGCCGGCAACGCCGACCGTGGAATTGACCACGAAGCGCACCAGCGTGTCGCCAGCGCGGTGCGGCTTGCCTTCCATCATGTCGTTGGCGAGCACCACCGGGTCATTCAGGTTGACGAGCACGTTGTGGACGTGGCTGCGCACCACCTCCGGCACCGCATAGTGATAGCCGACCGCGATTGGCCGCATCACCACCTCGTCGATGCCGTTGTTGATAGCGTACAGCACGCGGTTGGCTGGCTCCAGCGGGTCGTTGGTCTGCCTGAAATCGGCCAGCGCCTCGGGATCGCTCGCCGGGGGCGGCGTCGCGCAGCCGGTCGCGGCGGCGGCGATCAGCAGGGCGGCGAGCGTGGGGGCCGGGCGGGGCAGGCGCATGTCGCCTCTCAGGCTGGGGGTCGCGGGTGCGACCGGGGCGGGTGCGGAATACATAACGGACGATTCGCCGGCGCGGTAGGCACCGTGGGTTGCCGCGGTGAAAGGTGCTTGCCAGGAGGCATAAAGACATGTTTATATCTCCGCGGAGTGGACGGAGGTCTGCGATGTCTTATGCCCCTGCCCTGCCTGCCGCCCCGTTCGGGGCAGCGCCGCGATGCTTCTCCGCCGCGCCGCTGGCGGCACTGCCGCTGGCCGCGGCGGGCGACGATTCGCCCGCGCTGTCTTTCGAGCTGTTCCCGCCGCGGTCGGAGGCGCAGGAGGCCGCGTTCTGGAATTGCGTGCGGCGTCTGGAGCGGCTGACGCCGCGTTTCGTCTCCGTCACCTACGGCGCCGGCGGCAGCACGCAGGAACGCACGCATGCCGCGGTCGAGCGGATCGCGCGGGAAACCACCCTGATCCCGGCCGCGCACCTGACCTGCGTCGGTGCGGCGCGGGAGGAGGTGGACGCGGTGGCCCGCCGCTACTGGAATGGCGGCATCCGGCACGTGGTGGCGCTGCGCGGCGACATGCCGGGGGGCGGGGCCTATGTGCCGCACCCGGGCGGCTACGCCTACGCCGCCGATCTGGTGGCGGGGCTGAAGCGCATCGCCGATTTCGAGATTTCCGTCGCCGCCTATCCGGAGACGCATCCGGCCGCGCTCGATCCGGCGGCCGATCTGGACCATCTGAAGCGCAAGCTGGACGCCGGCGCGACCCGTGCCATCACGCAGTATTTCTTCGAGGCGGAGACCTTCCTGCGCTTCCTCAACCGCGCGCGCGCCGCCGGGATCACCGCGCCGATCGTGCCAGGTATCCTGCCGATCACCAATTTCGCCCAGGCGGCAAAGTTCTCCGCCGCCTGCGGCGCCAGCGTGCCGGGCTGGCTGGGGCGGCTGTTCGCGGGACTGGACGACGACCCGGAGACGCGGCGCATGGTGGCCGCGATGGTCGCCGCCGAACAGGTGCGCACGCTGCAGGCCAACGGCATCGACGAGTTCCATTTCTACACGCTGAACCGGCCGGATCTGGTGTGCGGCATCGCGCACGTGCTGGGGGTGCGGCCACGGTCCGACGCGCCGGATGCGGCGTGCGTCCCGAACTGACCGCCGCATCCCGAGCGGGACTGGCCGGCCGATGCGCGTTCCGGGGACTGGCTCGTCCGCCTGGCTGGCGCGGACGCTGGTGGCGGCGACGTCGCGCTGATTCCCCGGCATACGGCCGGCCTGGCACCGTCAACGCGGCGCCCGGCTGACGGCGCCGCGCGCGCCATCTATACCCTCGCCATGACCGACTACCTGACCCGCCTCAACCCCGAGCAGCGCGAGGCCGTGG
>JAJZVE010000012.1 GCA_021845835.1 Pseudomonadota bacterium
CGAACGCGGCCATGCGGGCCGCCCCGTGCTGGCGGATCGCCAGCGCCGCCGCGGCGGGGATCTGGCCCAGTTCGGCCATCGCCTCGGCGGCCAGCGCCTCGATCTCGAACCAGATGCGGAAGCGGTTTTCCGGCGCCCAGATGGCGGCCATCGCCGGACGGGTGTAGCGGGGGACCATGCGCGCTCCAAATCTGCAGGCCGCGCCATCTACGTCGCCGCGCCCGCCGGCCGCAACCCGAGGAGCCTTGCCCTGCTGCTGAACGAACTCGCCGCCCTGCTGCAGGTGGTGCTGATCGACCTGACGCTGGCCGGCGACAATGCGGTGGTGGTCGGGCTGGCGGTGACGGGGTTGCCGGCCCGGCAGCGGCGGCCCGCCATCCTGGTCGGCATCGGCGCCGCGGCGGTGCTACGCATCGCGCTGGGCGCGGTGGCGCTGCGGCTGCTGGCGATCGTCGGACTGCTGCTGGCCGGCGGACTGCTGCTGCTGTGGGTCGCCTGGCGCATGTATCGCGAGCTGCGCCGCCATGCCGCCGTGCAGGCCGCGCAGGCGCCGAAGACGGTGGCGGCGGCGATGCTGCAGATCGTGCTCGCCGATGTGTCGATGAGCCTGGACAACGTGCTGGCGGTGGCCGGCGCCGCCGCCGGGCATCTGTGGGTGCTGGTGGTGGGACTGGCGCTGTCCGTGGTGTTGATGGGCGTCGCCGCCGACGTCGTGGCGCGGCTGCTGGAGCGGGTGCGCTGGCTCGCCTGGATCGGGCTGCTGATCGTGCTCAGCGTCGCGCTGCGGCTGATCTGGGTCGGCGCGCACCAGGTGGCCGGGCGGATGCTGGCGGGTTAGAGCAGCCCCTCGCGCCGGAAGCTAAGCCAGCGCCCGTTGCCGACGATGACGTGGTCATGCAGCGCGACCGACAGCGGGCGTGCCGCGTCGCGGATCTCGCGCGTCATCGCCACGTCCTCGGCGGACGGCGTCGGATCGCCGCTCGGGTGGTTGTGGACCAGGATCAGCGCGGTCGCGTGCAGTTCCAGCGCCCGCCTCACCACTTCGCGCGGATAGACTGGCGTGTGGTTGACGGTGCCGCGGCCCTGCGCCTCGTCGGCCAGCAGGCGGTTGCGCGTGTCGAGGAACAGCACGCGGAAATGCTCGATGCGCTCGCGTGCCAGGACGGCGTTCAGGTAGTCCATCAGCCGGTCCCAGTTGTTCAGCACCGGCCGCTGCATCACCTCGGCGCGCGCCAGCCGCAGCGCCGCCGCCTGCACCGCCTTCAGCGCCGCCGCCCCGCCCTCGCCCAGGCCCTCGGTCTGCAGCAGCTCCACCGCCGGGGCCGCGACCACGCCGGCGAAACTGCCGAAGCGGCCGATCAGGGCGCGCGCGATCGGCTTGGTGTCGCGGCGGGGAATGGCGAACAGCACCAGTTCCAGCAGCTCATGGTCGGCCAGCGACTCCGGTCCCGCGGTCAGGAAGCGCGCGCGCAGCCGCTCGCGGTGCCCCTCCGCCCCCGCCGTCGTCGCCGGGGCGGACGGCACGGCGTCGAGCAGCCCGAACTGTTCGGCCAGTCCCTGTCGTCGCTTTGCCATGCGCGCCCGAGCCTGCCATGCCACGGCCCGGCCGTGAAGCGGGCTATGCTGTGGCCACTGTGTACGGTGCCAGCGCCGCCCGCCAGGTCTCGGTGAGCGGCAGCGCGCGGCGCGATTCGGTATCGATCACCGCCAGCACCGAGAGCGAGGTCGCGACCAGCGCATCGCCCTGCAGCAGCCGTTGCCCCAGGGTGAAGGACCTGGTGCCGATCCGCGTGACCTGCGTTTCGATGCGGATCTCGCCGGGCCAGTTCATCTCGCGCAGGAAATCCAGCTCCAGCCGCGCGATCACCACCGCCAGGCCCCGTTCCGGTGCGATCAGGCCGCAGCGCAGCGCCAGTTCCGCCCGCCCGGCCTCGCACATGACGGCATAGACGGCGTTGTTGACATGGCCGTTCGCGTCGGTGTCGCAGAAGCGGAGCACCTGCGAGGTGACATGGGGGGCCGGCACCGGACGCTCAGGCGGGACAGGGAGGCTTGTCGAGACCGGCGGGGGAGTAGGTGAACACCTCCACGCCGTCCTCGGTGACGCCGACCATGTGCTCGAATTGAGCCGAGAGGCTGCGGTCGCGCGTCACCGCGGTCCAGCCGTCGTCCAGCACCTTCACCTCCGGCCGGCCGGCGTTCACCATCGGCTCGATGGTGAAGAACATGCCCGGCTTCAGCGCCGGCCCGTCGCCCGGCCGGCCGAAATGCAGCACGTTGGGGGCTTCGTGGAAGCGCCGGCCGATGCCGTGGCCGCAAAAGTCGCGCACCACGCTGAATCGGTTCGCCTCGACATAGGACTGGATGGCGTGCCCGACATCGCCGAGCGTGACGCCCGGCCGCACCGCGCGGATGCCGCGCAGCAGCGCCTCGTAGGTCACGTCGATCAGGTTGCGCGCCCGCGTCGATGGCGGGCCGGCGCAGAACATGCGGCTGGTGTCGCCGTGCCAGCCGTCCAGCACCACCGTCACGTCGATATTGAGCACGTCCCCCGGCTCCAGCCTGCGCTCGCCGGGGATGCCGTGGCAGACGACGTGGTTGATGGACGTGCAGATCGACTTCGGAAAGCCGCGGTAGTTGAGCGGCGCCGGCACCGCGCCGCGCGCGGTGATGAACTCGTGGCACAGCCGGTCGAGGACGGCGGTGCTGACGCCCGGCTGGACGTGCGGCGTGATCATGTCCAGGGTCTCGGCGGCGAGTTGGCCCGCGGCGCGCATGCCGGAAAAATCCTCCGGCCGGTGAATCGTGATCCGTCTCGCGTCGGCGCCGCCGTCCATTCAACCCGCTCCGTCCTGACGGCGAGGCCGGGGCTCCGAGCCGACAGCCAAGCCAATATGCGCCAACATGAGCAAGCACGCGGCGCGGCGCAAGGCCAAGTCGCGTCGCAACGCGAAACCACGTCGCCCACAATCAGCCATTTCCCCCCGAAGAACGCCGACGGATGTGCGTCCGCGGCGCGGCAGGTCAGCGGCTGGCGAGGTCCGCCGTCTCGCTGCGCTCCCGCGAGCAGGCGAGATGGTGCCGGGCCAGCGCCGCACATCCGCTGCGCGCCTCGGCCTGGCTCAATCCCACCAGCACCGCGCGGTAGCGCGGATGGTGCCGCGTGCCGGCCGGCTCGATGCGGAGTTCGCCGCCATCGGCGACGCGGCGCACCACTGCCGCAGCGGCACGCGCGGCGGCCTCGCTTGTGAACAGGCCGGTCTGCAGCGTCCACAGCCGGCCGGGCTGCTCACGCAGCGTCGCCGGCGTGACGGGGGCTTCCAGCGTCGCCGCCTGGGCGCTGGCCAGCAGCCCGCCGCCGTTATGGCTGGCCCACTCGTGGCGGCTGCCCGTCGGGACGTTCATCTGCCCGAAGCCCTGGTCGAGCAGCGCCGCCATGTGCAGGTCGCGCTCGCCGGGCCGGGCCGCGCCCATGACCACGCCGATCAGCCGCACCTGGCCGCGCACGGCCGAGGAGACAAGGTTGAAGCCGGACGCCTCGGTATAGCCGGTCTTGAGGCCGTCGGCGCCCGGATAGCGCTGCAGCAGATGGTCGTGATTGAGGATGGGGTGGCCGTGGAACACGAAGGACGGCGTGCTGAAATAGTGGTACTCGCTGGGGAAGTCCTGCACCAGGTGGCGCGCCAGAAGGGCGAGGTCGCGCGCCGTCGTCACCTGCCCCGGATCCGGCAGGCCGGAGGCGTTGCGGAAAGTGGTGCGGCTCATGCCCAGCGCGCGGGCGCGCAGCGTCATCATCTGCGCGAACCGCGCCTCGTCGCCGCCCAGCAGCTCGCCCAGCGCCGCCGCGGCGTCGTTGGCCGACTTGGTGACCAGGCCAAGGATCGCCTGTTCCAGCGTCAGGCGCGTCGCCGGCGTCAGCCCGAGCCTGGACGGCGCCATCGATGCCGCATGCGCCGAGACCGGCACCGGCGCGTCGAGGGACAGCCGCCGGTCGCGCAGCGCCTCGAACACCATGTAGAGCGTCATCATCTTGGTCAGGCTGGCCGGATAGCGCGGCTCGTCCGGACTGACGGCGCTCAGCACGTTGCCGGTGGCCGCGTCGATGACGATCGAACTGTAGCGGTCCGAGCCGATCTGCGCCCGCGCCGCGCCGCCGGATGCGACCACCAGTGCGAGGAGGATCGCGCCAAACGCAGCGCTGCGCGCCGCGGCATGCATAATCCGCATCACGCCTGCGCGAATGCGACCGCGCAACGCTTCCATCGGCGAACCTTCCCGCGAACTGTCGTGCTGCTTCTTACCCGGTCACGCGCGTGTCTGTCCAGCGCCGTACGGGGGGAAACCAGCCGACGTGAATGGGTTACCGGCTGAAGCTGCACCATGAATCTATTAACAACACGCAGCGAATTGCCGGCGCGTCGAATGCTTCTGTTTTGTTGCAGCGCACAAAATCGCGCTTGACCCTCGGAGATGTCGTACCTAGATTGGCATTGTGCAGTGCAGCATGCGCGCGCAGCAAGCGGCGGCGGCAGATGCGGATGGTACGTGTCGCCCGACCCGAACGGGCGGCGCAACCAAGAAGGAGGTGATCTGATGGCCCGAAAGTTCGGCGAGATGCCGGTGCCGGAGACCCCGGTCGAGGCAGCCTCGGAAGCGACGGCACCGGTGGTGCCGACTGCGCTGCCGGCACCGCAGACAGCGGCGGCGACACCAACGGCAGCGGCGCAATTCGACAAGGCAACCACGGAGGCAACAGCGAACATGGAGAAGGCGATGAAGACGGCAGAAGAGTTGGTCACGTTCGGCCAGGGCAACCTGGAGGCGCTGGTGAAGTCGAGCCAGATCTGGGCCGCCGGGGTGCAGGACCTGGGCAAGCAGGTCGCGGCCAGCGCACAGGCGCAGGTGGACCAGACGATGGCCACGCTGAAGGCGCTCGCCAGTGTGAAGTCGCTCAAGGACGTGCTGGAACTGCAGTCCACGCTCGCCCGCTCCTCGGTCGAGAAGGCGGTCGCCGAGACCGGCAAGCTCACCGATGCCTCGCTGAAGCTCGCCGAGCAGACGCTCGCGCCGATCACGGCGCGCATGTCGCTGGCCGCCGAGCGGTTCGTCCGCCCCGTCTGAGCGGCCTCCCCTCTGCAACACGACCGACTGATCCGCCGGCCCCGGCATCCCGGGGCCGGCGGACGTCGTTTATGGGCTTGCGGGCGGCGCCGGACGGCCCAAGCTGAGAGGCGGGAGCGCCGGGGGGGACGGCAACGCACTCGGCTTGCCGCGGCACCGGCGGCTTTATTGCGTGCGATGCCCTTTTCCCCGTGCCCTGGTTTTCGATATCCTCCCCGACGGGCTGCTCCGCCGCCGACGCGGCGGGATGGCCGGGACGAGGGAGCGGCGCGGGCATAGGCGAGCGGACGCAGCGATGAGCGACGACAAGCGCAAGGACGACGGGCGCGGCGACGGCGGGGAAGGCCCCAACACCGGGGTTGTGGTCAAGACACGACCGAAGACCCGCAAGCCGGCGATGTACAAGGTCCTGATGCTGAACGACGACTACACGCCGATGGAGTTCGTCGTGCATGTGCTTGAACGCTTCTTCCAGAAGTCCCGCGAGGAAGCCACGCGCATCATGCTGCACGTACATCGTCGCGGCGTCGGCGTCTGCGGCGTGTTCACCTACGAGGTCGCCGAGACCAAGGTCACGCAGGTGATGGACCTCGCGCGGCAGAACCAGCACCCGCTGCAGTGTACGATCGAAAAGGAATGAGCCGGCGAAAAAGAATGAGCCGGGCGCGCGGTCACGCCGGCGGATGGTCCAAGACTTGCGTGGCGGACCGTGCCAGCCCCCCCGGATGCCGGGGATGTGCGCCACCTCTCCGATTGTTAAGTCAACGGACGATAAAAATACTGGTGCTCCCGGTCCACTCTTGGGAAAGAATACCGGCATATCGTGATCGGGCCGGGCAGATCCGACGCACCGGATCGGGCGTAGCCTTCTGGGGCGGGTCCGCCGCCCGGCACAGTCTGCCGAAACTGCGGACGGGCTGACCTGAACGTAAGGAGCGTCGCATCACATGCTCTCGCGAAACCTTGAACAGACGCTCCATCGCGCGCTCTCCTACGCCAGCGAGCGCAAGCACGAATACGCCACGCTGGAGCATCTGCTGCTGGGTCTCGCCGAGGACAACGACGCCACCACGGTGCTGCGGGCCTGCGGCGTCGATCTGGAACGGCTGCGCACCGACCTGGTGGAGTTCCTCGACAAGGATCTGGCGGGGCTGGCCACCGACCGGCCGGGCGACCCGAAGCCGACCGCCGGCTTCCAGCGGGTCGTGCAGCGTGCCGCGATCCATGTGCAGTCCTCCGGCCGCGACGAGGTGACCGGCGCCAATGTGCTGGTGGCGCTGTTCAGCGAGCGCGAGAGCCATGCCGTGTATTTCCTGCAGACGCAGGACATGACGCGGCTGGATGCGGTCAACTTCATCAGCCACGGCATCGCCAAGGCGCCCGGCCGCGGCCAGACCCGCCCGGTGCAGGGTGCGAACGAGGGCCATGAGCAGGAGCGCGAGGAAAAGCCGTCGCGCCGCGGCCAGGACGCGCTGTCCAACTACTGCGTCAACCTCAACAAGAAGGCGATGGCGGGCAAGATCGACCCGCTGATCGGCCGCGAGAGCGAGATCGAGCGCACGATCCAGATCCTCTGCCGCCGCACCAAGAACAACCCGCTCTATGTCGGCGATCCCGGGGTCGGCAAGACCGCCATCGCGGAGGGCCTCGCCAAGCGCATCGTCGAGGGCGACGTGCCGGAGGTGCTGGCGAAATCGACCATCTACGCGCTCGACATGGGCGCCTTGCTCGCCGGCACCCGCTACCGCGGCGATTTCGAGGAACGGCTGAAGGCGGTGGTGACCGAGCTGGAGGCACAGCCGCACGCGGTGCTGTTCATCGACGAGATCCACACCGTGATCGGCGCCGGCGCGACCAGCGGCGGGGCGATGGATGCCTCGAATCTGCTCAAGCCTGCGCTCGCTTCGGGCACGCTACGCTGCATCGGCAGCACCACCTACAAGGAATTCCGCAACTACTTCGAGAAGGACCGCGCCCTGGTCCGCCGCTTCCAGAAGATCGACGTGAACGAGCCGTCAGCCGAGGACGCGGTGAAGATCCTGCGCGGACTGAAGGTCAACTACGAGAAGCACCACAAGGTGCGCTACACCGACGAGGCGATCCGCGCCGCGGTGGAACTGTCGGCCAAGTACATCCACGACCGCAAGCTGCCGGACAAGGCGATCGACGTGATCGACGAGGCCGGTGCCTCGCGGATGCTGCAGCCCGAGCATAAGCGGCGCAAGACGGTGACGCTGCGCGACGTGGAGGAGATCGTCGCCAAGATCGCACGCATCCCGCCGAAAAGCGTCTCCGCCGACGACAAGGAGACGCTGCGCAACCTGGAACGCGACCTGCGCAGCATGGTGTTCGGCCAGGACAAGGCGATCGAGGCGCTGTCGGCGGCGATCAAGCTGTCGCGCGCGGGTCTGCGCGACCCGGAGAAGCCGATCGGCAACTACCTGTTCAGCGGCCCCACCGGCGTCGGCAAGACCGAGGTGGCGCGCCAACTGGCCAGCACGCTGGGGATCGAGCTGATCCGCTTCGACATGAGCGAATACATGGAGCGGCACAGTGTGTCCCGCCTGATCGGCGCGCCGCCGGGCTATGTCGGCTTCGACCAGGGCGGCCTGCTCACCGATGCGATCGACCAGCATCCGCATGCGGTGCTGCTGCTGGACGAGATCGAGAAGGCGCATCCCGACCTGTTCAACATCCTGCTGCAGGTCATGGACCACGGCAAGCTCACCGACCACAACGGCAAGACGGTCGATTTCCGCAATGTCATCCTGATCATGACGACCAATGCGGGGGCGTCGGATCTGGCCAAGGAGGCGATCGGGTTCGGCCGCGAAACCCGCGCCGGGGAGGACGAGGACGCGATCAGGCGCATGTTCACGCCGGAGTTCCGCAACCGGCTGGATGCCACCATCGCGTTCGCCGGCCTGACGCCGGAGATCGTGGCGCGCGTGGTCGAGAAGTTCGTCATGCAGTTGGAAGCGCAGCTGGCCGACCGCAACGTGACCATCGAGCTGTCGTCGGCGGCGAAGGAATGGCTGGCGGAACGCGGCTACGACCGGCTCTATGGCGCGCGTCCGCTGGCGCGCGTGATCCAGGAATACATCAAGAAGCCGCTGGCCGAGGAACTGCTGTTCGGCCGGCTGACCAAGGGCGGCGCGGTCAAGGTGACGATGAAGGACCAGAAGCTCGACTTTGACTACATCGAAGCCGCCGTCCCCGCCCTGCCCCGCCCCGACGGCGAGGGCGAAGGCGAGCGCGAAAGCGAGACCGCGGAGTAGCCGCGGCCATTAATTCAATCCGGTTGCGTTAATGCCCGCTCTCCCGGCCGCCGGGAGCGCGGGCTTGTTCTGCCGGCTTGTCGGCAAATCGTTTTTGCCATAGCGTCCTGACCAACGAGGTGGGAGGGAACGATGGCAGCGGCCGAACCGCTGATCCTGATCGATCCGTTGCCGCGCACGCTGGACGCGATCTGCGATCCTCCGACGCGCCGCCGGCTGGAGGCGCTGGGGCGCATCGAGGTGTTCGAGAGCGCACCGGCGCCGGACGAGGCGGTGGAGCGGCTGCTGCCGGAGGCGGCGCTGCTGATCGGCCAGACCGCCCTGCCCCGCGCCCGCCTCGACCGCGCACCGAAGCTGCGCGCGGTGTTCAACGTCGAGACGAACTTCCTGCCCAATATCGACTACGACGCCTGCCAGCAGCGCGGCATCTGGGTGCTGAGCCCCACCGCCGCCTTCGCCCAGGCGGTCGCGGAGAGCGCGCTGGCCATGGCGATCGACCTCGCCCGCGGCATCACCGCCGCCGACCGCGCCTTCCGCGCCGGCACCGAGCGGTATGGCCTCGCCGGCAATGCCGGCAGCTTCATGTTTGCGGGCACGCCGGTCGGCCTGATCGGCTTCGGCGATCTCGGCCGCACGCTGCGCGCCCTGCTGGTGCCGTTCCGCAATCCCGTCATCGTCCATGACCCGTGGCTGCCGGCCGAGCTGATCGCGGCGCACGACTGCCGGCCGGCACCGCTGGACGAGGTGCTGGCCAGCTCGCGCGTGCTGTTCATTTTCGCCGCGCCAACCACGGAGAACCAGGGCTTCATCGGTGCCCGCGAACTGGCGCAACTGCCGGATGGCGCCGCGGTGCTGCTGATGAGCCGGGCGGGGGTGGTGGATTTCCCGGCGCTGCTCGCCGAGGTCCGCTCCGGCCGGCTGCGCGCCGCGACCGACGTGTTCCCCGAGGAACCGGTCGCCGCCGACGATCCGGTGCGGCAGATCGAGGGGCTGCTGCTGTCCGCCCATCGCACCGGCGGCATGCCGGAGGCCCTGTTCAATATCGGCCGCATGACCGTCGCCGATGCCGAGCTGATCCTGCGCGGCCTCGCACCGCAATTGTGCCGCCGCGCCGACCCCGGCCTTGCCGCCCGGCTGCGCAGCAGGCCGGTGGCGCTGACATGAGCCGGCGCGAGGCCGGAAATCGATTTGCAACGGCGGCGCCGACCATCCGCGACGTGGCGGCGCGCGCCGGGGTGGCGACCGCCACCGTCTCCAACGTGCTGACCGGCCGCCGCGCCGTCGCGCCGGACAAGCAACGCCTGGTGCTGGAGGCGGTGGCGGCGCTCGGCTACCGGCCCAACCACATCGCCGCCAGCCTGCGGCGGCGCGACACGCGCACCGTCGGCATCGTGGTGCCCGACATCACCAATCCGTTCTTCACCGGCCTGGTGCGCCGCATCGAAGAACGCGCCGCCGATGCCGGCTACGAATCCGTGCTGGTCGATTGCAACGAGAGCACCGCGCGCGAGGGCGCGCGGCTCAGCGCCCTGCTCGCGCGCATGATCGACGGCCTGATCGTGGCGCCGACCGAGGATAACCTCGGCGCCCATGCGGCGCTGCTGCCGCGGATGCCGCCCGCCGTCCTGATCGACCGCGGCTTCGGCATGGCAGGGTTCGACACGGTGGCACTCGACAATGCCGATGCCACGCTGCGCGGCTGCCGGCATCTGCTGGAACTCGGCCATCGCGACATCGCACTGCTGGTTTCGGCGCGCGAACGCGCCAACATCCGCGACCGCATCGCCGGCTACCGCAGCGCGCTGAACGAGGCCGGATGCGGCGGGCGGGCGCGGGTGATCGTGGGCGGCGTGGACGTGGAAAGCTGCCGCGCCGCGATCGAACAGGAACTGCGCCGCGCCGACCGGCCGACCGCGGTGTTCGCTGCCACCTATCCGGCGACGCTCGGCGCGGTGAAGGCGATCCGCGCCCTCGACCTCGCCTTCCCCGACGACGTGTCGCTGCTCGGCTTCGACGACTCCGACTGGATGACGGTGCTGCGACCCTATGTCAGCACCATCGTGCAGCCGGTGGCAGCGCTCGCCGACCGGGCGTGGCAGTGCATCGGCGCGCGCCTCGAACGCAGCGCGGCGCCGTTCGCGCATCTCCGTCTGCCCTGCACCGTGGCGGTGCGGGAATCGACACGGCCGCCGCCTGCCGAAGCGGCGCCGCGACGCCGCCGGCGTCGCCTGGTGTTTCGGCTCAACGAGGGGAGGATAATCGCATGACACGATGCAGGATGGCACTCGGACTGGGCGCGGCGATGCTGGCCTTCGGCTTCGGCGCAGGCGCGCAGGCGGCGGATGCGCCGACCTATGGCGTGCTGCTCAAGACGCTGTCTAACCCGTTCTGGGGCGCGATGGAGCAGGGCATCCAGGCCGGAGCCAAGGAAGCAGGCGTGAAGGTGTTCCTGCAGGCCGTGGAATCCGACCAGGCCGCGGAGCCGCAGCTCAACACCTGCAACACCATGCTGGAGCGCAAGCCGGCGGTGATGATCACGGCGGCGATCAACTCGACCATCCTGCTGCCGTGCCTCAGGCGCGCGAACGAGCTGGGCATGCCGGTGGTCGATCTGGACGCCAACCTCGACCACGCCATCGCGGCCAAGGCGGGCGTGAAAATCGCCTTCACCATCGGCTCCGACAACGTCGCGGCCGGCAGGCAGGGCGCGGACTGGCTCGCGCACAAGCTTGGCGCCAACGCGAAGGGCGCGGTGCTGGTGATCGAGGGGCTGGCCGGCAACATCACCGGCCAGAAGCGCGCCACCGGCTTCCGCGAGGAGATCGCCACGGCGGCGCCCGGGCTGAAAGTCGCGGCCTCGCTGCCCGGCGACTGGGACCGGCAGAAGGCGGCCAACATCACCAACGACATGATGACCCGCAACCCCGACCTGGTCGCGATCTTCTGCGCCAACGACACGATGGCGCTGGGCGCTGTCGAATCCGTGTTCGCCGCCGGCAAGGGCGGCAGCATCACCGTGATCGGCGTCGATGGCAACGTCGATGCGGTGAAGTCGATCAAGGCCGGCCGGCTCGATGCCTCGGTCGCGCAGCTTCCCTACCTGGTCGGCAAGGAGTCGGTGGAGAAGGCGAAGGAAGTGCTGGCCGGCAAGCAGCAGGCCGAATACACGTATGTTCCTACGCTCGTGCTCACCAGGCAGGTGCTGGAAGAGAACAAGGACCCGCTGCTGCAGTACGTGAAGTAGGCGCGGGCGTCATCCTGCCGGCGCGCGTCGCGCCGGCAGCCTGCCCCGGATGAACGGGCCAAGACGAGCGTGCCAAGAGGAGCATGAATGTCCGACGCCAGTGCCATCGGCAAGCCGGTCCGCCCGCGCGGCATCCGCATGACCGTGCGGCTCGAATCGGTCGCCGTGCTGGCAGTGCTGATCGCAGCCCTTGCGGTGCTGTCTCCGTACTTCCTCAGCCTGTCGAATTTCCTCAATATCCTGCTGGCGACGTCGGTGATCGGCGTGCTGGCCTACGGCGCCACCTTCGTGATCGCCGCGGCCGGCATCGACCTCTCGCTCGGCTCGGTGCTCGGCCTGTCGGGCGTGGTCGGCGCGCTGTCGGTCAACGCGCTCGGACTGCCCTGGCCGCTCGGCATCGTCGCGTGCCTCGCGACCGGCGCACTGTGCGGCACCGTCAACGGCGTGCTCAACGCCCGCGCCGGCATTCCTGCGTTCATCGTGACGCTCGGCATGCTCGGCGTCGCGCGCGGCTGCGGCCTTGTGCTGACCAACGGCGTGCCCGTGTACGGCCTCGATCCGGTGCTGGTCTATATCGGGCAAGGCCGCCCCGGCGGCGTGCCGTTCCCGGTGATCGTGTTCCTGGCCACCGGCGCCATCGCGCATTTCGTGCTGAGCTACACGCGCTTCGGCCGCTACGCGCTGGTCATCGGCGACAACGAGGGGGCGGCGCGCGCGATGGGCGTGCGCGTGCAACGCCAGCGTATCGCGCTCTATGCGTTCTCCGGCATGATGGCGGGGCTGGCCGGATTGCTGTTCATGGCGCGCACCAATGCCGGCGACCCGACCGCCGGGCTGAATTACGAACTTACCGCGATCACGGCGACGATCCTCGGCGGCACCAACCTGTTCGGCGGGCGCGCCACCATCTTCGGCACGCTGATCGGCGCGCTGATCATGGGCGTGCTGCAGAACGGCCTCAATCTGCTCGCGGTGTCGTCCTTCTACCAGCAGATGGCGATCGGCGCGGTGCTGGTGCTGGCGGTGTGGCTCGATCAGATCAACCGCACGAGGCTGCGCCAATGAGGCTGCTGCAACTCGAAGACGTGCGCAAGAGCTTCGGCCCGGTGCAGGCGCTGGCCGGCGTCACCTTCGCGATCGACGCGGGCGAGGTGGTCGGCCTGGTCGGCGACAACGGTGCCGGCAAATCGACGCTGATGAAGACCGTCACCGGCGTGCACACGCCGGATAGCGGCACCATCCGCCTCAACGGCACGCTGCTGAACGGGCGCGAGCCGGGCGAGATCCGCGCGCTGGGCGTGGAGATGATCTATCAGGATCTTGCGCTGGCGCGCATGCAGGACGTGGCGTCCAACATCTTCCTCGGCCGCGAGCCGACGCGCCGGCTGTTCGGCACGCCGATCCGCATGATCGACCGCGCCCGCATCGAGCGCGAGGCGACGGCAATGATCCGCAAGCTGGGCGCGCGTCTGCCGTCGGTGAACTACATCGTCGGGCAATTGTCCGGCGGGCAGCAGCAGTCGGTGGCGATCGCGCGCGCGCTGACGTTCAACCCCAAGCTTGTCATCATGGACGAGCCGACCGCGGCGCTGGCGGTGCGCGAGGTGGAGCACGTGCTCGATCTGATCCGCGAACTGAAGCGGCAGAACATTGCCGTCATCCTCATCAGCCATCGGCTGAACGATGTATTCGCCGTGTGCGACCGCATCATCGCGCTGCGCCAGGGACAGGTGGTGGCGGACGAGCCGATCGCGCGCACCAGCATGGCCGACGTGGTCGCGCACATCGTCGGCGCGGCCTGAACGGCAGCCGCGGATTACCTGCTGGCGCGCGCGGCGCGCGCCGCGCCACGCCGATCGGGGATTGTGCCGATGCCAGACGGCTCGCGCGGCGTCGGCGGCAACCAGTAGCGCGTGCCGAAGCGCAGCAGCCGCAGCAGGACGGCTCCGGCACCCGGCGCGATCCGCAGCCGCGCGTCACCGTCGGTCCAGCGCCAGCCGTGTCCGGCTTCGGCCGCATGCCAGCCTTCCGCGTATGTCATTGCGGACGCAGCGCCGTCCGCGTGCAGAACCAGCGGCACGCCCAGGCAGCGCCCGTCCGGCCGGGTAGCGTCCATCTGATACGGAACGAAGCGACGGGAGCGGATGCGGACTTCGCGGGCGCCGGCCGCGATGGCGAACGCCCATTCGCCATCGGCGGCGGGCAGCGGCGACAGCGGCCGATCGTCGGCCGTGACGGTCACTGCCGGATCCTGCGCCAGCGTCCAGCCCAACGTCTCCGCCCGCGCCGCCAGCCGCCGATGCGCGCCCGCCACGGCGTCGCCGCCGAGATGCAGCGTCGCGCAGCCGCGTGCGGCATAGGCCGCGCGCGTCGCGGCGAGCGGATCGGCGGACTGCACCTCGTACAACGGCCGCACGCCGCATTCCCGGTCGAACTGGCCACGATTGCCGGTGTCGAGATAGCTTTCTGCCGGCAATCCGTCCGCGAGCAGGATGTCGTGGCGGTCCAGCTCGATATGCACGTAGGTGACGCGCGCCACCGCCGGGTCGCGCCGGATGGTGGCGCCGTTCACCAGCAGGTAGGCCGGGATCAGCACGCCATCGACGAACACCGCGTGATCCGGCGACAGCCGCACGTCGCGGCGCGGCAGCCCTGGCGCCAGCGCGTGCGCGGCGATGCGGACCGGCGCGACGGCGTCAGGGGCCGCGCGGCCGGCCTGGGTGACCGTCCGTTGCCCCACCCAGCGCACGACGGCGAGCCGGCCGGAGGCGGTCCGCACGGCATCCCCGGGACGCAGCGCCTCGACGGGCACTGTACCGTGACCGGTGGCAATGCCGGTTCCGGCGCAAAAGCATGGCTTTGCCGCATCGGCACTCGCGGTCGCAGGCGAGGCCAGGAAGCCTTCGCCATTGGCGCTGCCGACGATCTGCCCGCCGTCGTTGATGGCGGTGGGAGCGCCCGGCAGGGAAACCAGGGCGAGCGTGCCGTTGCTGTCGATGAAGGCCGCCGCACCCGGCGCGCTCGTGTTCGGCATGCCGTACCAGCCGACGATCTGGCCCGCGTCGTTGATCCCGGTCGCGCCGAAGCCGTAGCTGCCGGCGGGCGACGGCAGCGTTTCAAAGGCGCCGCCGACATAGGCCCAGCCCTCGGACAGGCCGGCCGGGGCGTGCTGCGTCGTGCCGACGACCTCGCCGCTGTCGTTGATTCCGGTCGGGAACGGCTGCACGATGCCCTTGATGCCGTCGTTGCGCCCGGTTTCGAGCGTGATGAAGCTGCCGCTGCTGTCCTCGAATGCATTCACCGCCGGACCGACGGCATTGGGGTCGCTGGCCGGGCGTGGGCTGAGATAGCTGCCGACGATCTGGCCGCTGTCGTTGATCGCCATCGCCGCCGTGCCGACGGCGCCCGGCACATCGACCGTGCTGATGGTGCCGTTGCTGTCGAGAAACCCGTGCTCGGCGCCAGAGCCGTCCACGAAAGTGCCGACGACCTGGCCGAGATCGTTGACGCCGTTGGCCACGGTGCTGACCGCACCGGGCACCGAGATGGTGACGAAACCGCTGGCGGTGGTCGCAAACCCGTATTCATGGCCGGCGCCGTCCACATAGCCGCCGACGACCTCGCCCTTGTCATTGATGCCGTTGGCAAAAGTCGATGCCGCACCGGGCACGGAAAAATTGCTGATCGTATAGGAAGACATGGCGCCCTCTTTGGTGCTGTGACCCATAACTGCGGATTAACGCGCCAACTTCGTTCGCCGTTCTTTTGGCATGTCGGACTCGCCGCTTGGGCCGTCGCACGATTTCCTTGTTCTTCCTATTTTAGGCGCCGCACAGTTCCGATCTGCGACTCACATTTTCTTGGGCGCAACGCAGCCAATATTCCGCATCACTCATATTGTTGTGATGTTGCGACTGCGGTTGCCCCGCTCTCTGGCGCTGACAACGGGGGCGCAGGCGCCGGTTCGCCTGCACCGCGGTCTTGCTTGCTCGTGCCGACCCGCCGCGCCGCCGCCTGGGCGTGGCGCAAAGGCCCTGCTATTTCGGGGAAACCGGGACGGCGTCAGGCCGTGAGGCGGCAACTGCCGTCTGGCGGCGGGATCGCCACATCGGCGGGGATCGACATGGTGATCGCCGGCTTCAGCTCGCCGTTCGCCATCCGCACCTGGCCGAAGAAGTTCGGCACCACCAGCTGGTGGTCTTCCCTGCGCATCAGCCGTTGGCCCAGGATGGTGTCGAACATGGCGCCTGCCATGGCCTTGCAGATATCGGCCGGCGCCACGCTGCCGGCCTTCCTGTCATCCTGGAAGATCACCTGCATGCCGATATACGTCTCGCCCTCGAAATTCGATGGCGTCATGGCGGGGTATTTCTTCGCCCAGTTCGCGACGAACGCCTGGTTCTCCGGCGTGTCCAGGGTCGAGCTGTAGTTGATGACGCCCCAGACCCCCTTGGCGATCTCGCCCATCGCCTTGACAGTGTTGTCGGTCACGAAGGAAACGCCGCCGACCACCAAGCCGTCGAACAGCCCGAACTGCTTGGCCTGGGTGCCGAAATTGATCGCGTCGCGGCCGGACAGCGCAACCCACAGGCCCTGCGCCGCGGCATCCTTCACCTTCTGGATATACGGCGCGTAGTCGTTGGTGCCGAACGGCGTGTAGTCTTCGGAGACGATCCTGCGGTTCAGCGCCACGGCGGTGCGCACGAAGCTCTTCCCGGCGTCGCGGCCCCAGGCCGTGTCGGCGGCGACGACGGCCCAGGTCTCCTCGCGCCGCCCGGCAAGCCAGGGCCGCACCGCTGCGGCGTCGGAGTAGTCCGGATGGTTCACCCGGAACATGCGCGGGCTGCACGACGCGCCGGTGATGGCGTTCGCCTTGGCGATGGTGCAGACGTACATGGCGTTCCAGCGCAGCAGCATCGGCCCGATCGCGAGACTTTCCCCCGAGGTCTGTGTCGCGGCCAGCAGGTTGAAGCCGCTGAGCGCCAGCTTCTCCGCCTGCTGGCGGGCCAGGTCCGCCTTCGCCTCGGTGTCGAGGAAGCGCAGCTGTACCTCCCGCCCGTCCACGCCGCCGGCGGCGTTGGCCTCCTCCACGGCAAAAATAATGGCGCGCTTCGCCTGGTTGCCGACATCCGCGTATGGCCCGGTCAGTGGCGTGGGGATGCCGATGCGCACCGGCTCCGCCGCCGCTGCCGCGCGCCGCCCGGCCAGCGCCAGCCCGGTCGCCGCCCCTGCCAGAACTGCTCTTCTGCCTAGTTGCATGCCTCTGTCCCCTCCCCTTGCCACGTTGGCGGGCCTGGACGTCCCGCCGCGACGCCGCAAATGCGCCGCTCATGGATATTGACACACATAGGCCGGCCCACACAAAATTGAAATACGCTTCCAATAATGGAACGCCACAACATGCCGATGGCCCCAAGATGACGTCTGGCCTGACCGACGAGCAGATCCAGGTCCGCGACCTGGTACGCCGCGTCGCCGCCGAGAAGGTCGCGCCGCGTGCCCACGCGATCGACGCCGCGGGCGACTACCCGCAGGACATGTTCGATCTGCTGCGCGAACTCGGCCTGTTCACCCTGCCGTTTCCGCTGCGCTTCGGCGGCATGGGCAGCACCGTGGCTGCCTGTCTGGCGGTCGAGGAACTCGGCCGCGTCTGCTACAACACGGCCTACCTGCTGGTGGTGCAGTGGACGCCGTTCGCCGCCATCCTTTCGGGCGGCACCGACGAGCAGCAGCAGCGCCTGCTGCCGGGCCTGGCCAGCGGCGCGCTGCGTGCCGCGATTTCGGTCACCGAGCCGCAGAGCGGCTCTGACGTCGCCGGCATCCGCACGCGCGCCCGGCGCGACGGCGGCGATTACCGCATCAGCGGGGCGAAAATCTGGTGCACCAACGCGCAGCACGCCGACGTGATCCTGGTTGCCGCCCGCACCGGCGACAGCGACCGGAACGGGCCGGTCAACCTTTTCATCGTGGAGCGTGACGCACCCGGACTCACCATCGGGCGCAAGGAGCCGAAGATGGGCGCCCGCGGCGTGCCGTCCTCGCCGCTGTTCCTCGACGATGTCCGCGTGCCGGCGGCGAACCGGCTGGGCGAGGAAGAACACGGCTTCAAGGCCGTCATGGAGGCGTTCAACCAGGCGCGTCCGGTGATCGGCGCGCGCGGCGTCGGCCTGGCGCAGGGGGCGATGGACCACGCCATCGCGTTCATCCGCACCCGCCGCGCCTTCGGCCAGGGCGTCGCCGAGTTCCAGGGCGTGCGCTGGATGATTGCCGACATGGCGATCCAGATCGAGGCCGCGCGCAACCTGGTGCATCGCGCCGCGGCGGCAGTCGATGCGGGCGTGCGCGGCAGCGAGCTGGCGACGCTGGCCGCCATCGCGAAATGCCACGCGACCGACACGGCGATGCAGGTGGCGACCGATGCGGTGCAGTTGTTCGGCGCCGCCGGCATCTCCGGCGACTACCCGATCAACCGCTACTTCCGCGACGCCAAGGTGCTGCAGATCGTCGAGGGCACCAACCAGATCCAGCGCAACATCATCGCCCGCAACATCCTGGGCAGGAGCCGGACAGCATGACACCGCATGGCACGGACGACATCGAGGTGGTCGGACTCGGCATGTTCTTCGAGGACCTGCCCGTCGGGCGGCGCTTCCGCACCATCGGCCGCACGGTGACGGAGGCGGACATCACGAACTTCGTCAACTGCACCGGCATGGTGGAGGTGCTGTTCACCAATCTCGAATTCCTGCGCGAGGAGTCGGATATCAAGCAGCGCCTCGCGCCCGCGGCGCTCGGCTACTGCTTCGCCGAGGGGCTGCTGATCCATGCCACCATGCAGCACACCGGATTCGCCTTCCTGCACATGGAGTTCAACATCGAGAACCCGCTGTTCGCCGGCGATACGATCTACGTGGTCTGCGAGGTCATCGAGGCGCGGTTGAGCCGCAGCCGGCCGGGACGCGGCCTCGTGCGTACGCGCAACCAGGTGATCAAGCATGACGGCACGCCGGTGCTGACCTACACGCCGCTGCGCATGATCAAGTGCCGGTCGGCCGGGTAAAGGACAGGATCATGGCCGGACCGCTCGAAGGCATCCGCGTCGTCGATCTCACGGTCAACGTGCTCGGGCCGGTCGCGACCCAGATTCTCGGCGACATGGGAGCCGACGTGATCAAGGTGGAAACGCCGCAGGGGGATCCGATGCGCAGCATGGGTCCGGCGCGCAATCCGGGCATGGCGGCGTTCTTCCTCAACATGAACCGCAACAAGCGTAGCGTGGTGCTCGATCTGAAGCGGCCCGCCGCGCGGGAGGCGTTGCTGCGGCTGGTCGAAAGCGCCGACGTGTTCGTCCACAACATGCGCCAGAATGCCGCGGATCGCCTGGGCATCGGCAGCGCCGACGTGATGGCGCGCAACCCGCGCATCGTCTATGCCGCCGCAACCGGCTTTCGCAAGGACGGGCGCTGGCGCGACCGCCCCGCCTATGACGACATGATCCAGGGAGAAAGCGGCATCGCCGCGCTCAACGAAACCGCCATCGGCGAGGCGCGCTATTTCCCGATGGCCTTTGCCGACAAGTTCGTGGGCCACGTTCTCGCCTCGGCCGTCGGCATGGCGCTGTTCCGTCGCGAGCGCACCGGCCGGGGAGAGAACGTGCATGTTCCGATGTTCGAGACCGTGCTGTCCTTCAACCTGGTCGAGCACCTCTGGACGCGAACCTTCGGCGAGGAGGGAACGCTCGGCTATCCGCGTGTGCTGTCTCGCCAGCGCCGTCCGTTCCCGACCAGGGACGGCCATGTCTGCGTGACGGCGACCACCGACCAGCAATGGCAACGCCTGTTCGCCGCCTTCGACGTTCCGGAACTCGCCGCCGATCCGCGCTTCGACACGCTGCCGAAGCGCACGCGCAACATCGACGCGCTGTACGCCGAACTGGCGGGCTTGCTGGCGCGCCATACCACGACGGAATGCCAGACGCGGCTGCTGCAGGCCGACATTCCGCACGGTCCGATGAAGCGGCTCGAGGACCTGATGGAGGACGACTATCTCACCGAGACCGGCTTCTTTGCGACGCTGGAACATCACACCGAAGGCCGCCTGACCACGCCTTCCATTCCCGTCGTTTTCGCGAGCGCGCCCCCGGAGATCCGGTACGGCGCCCCGTGCCTCGGCGAGCATACCGAGATCGTGCTGCGCAATCTCGGCTACGATGCAGGCACGATCGCTGAGATTGCCGGAACGCAGGGAGACGCCGCTGCCATCACCTGAGGACACCGCCACCCGCGCACTCGACCGGGCATTTCGCCTTTACGAGGTGCTGCGCGCCGCGCCGCGCACGATGACGCTGGCCGAACTGAGCCTTACCCTCGACGCGCCAAAGAGCAGCCTCCTGCGGCTGCTGCGCGCGCTGGCGCAGCGCGGACACGTGCGGGTCGAGGACGGACGCTACGGCCTCGGCCCCGAGATATTCCGCTTCGCCACGGCGATCCTGTCGCAGCGCCGCTTCCCGGCGATCATTCGCCCGCAGATGGAGGAGCTGTCGGCCCGCAGCCGCGAGACGGTGTACATCGCCAGCATCGACCGCGACGCCGACGTGGTGACC
>JAJZVE010000621.1 GCA_021845835.1 Pseudomonadota bacterium
GATGCCGGCAAGGTTGCGCCCGACCTGGGCGGCGAATGCCGGCGCGGCGCAACCGCGGCGTAACGCGTCCTTCCAGACCGGGTAGGATTCCGGCGGCAGCCACGCCATGGCCAGCGCCCCGCTTTCGGCATCCTCGGCCAGCAGGGGCGCGGCACTGCCGGGGACGGCGGCGTTGGCGAGGCGCATCCAGCGGGCTTCGTAGCGATTGCGTTCCACCGGCGCCTGCCAGTCGGCGGCGACCTTCAGCCGGGGCAGCGCGCGCTTCACGCAGACGGCGCGATCCGGCAACGCGATCAGCCAGATGTCTGAGGACACCCCGCCGGTCAGCGGACGGCCCTCGGGCCGCGGCGCGTCCGGGCTGAGCAGTCCCATGCGCCGCAGCGCGGCGACGATTTCGGGCGGAGGCGAATCCGGTGGCATGGCGCCATGTTGCGACCGCGCCCGGTGCGGAGCAACATGGCGCTGTCACGGGATAAACGCTGGGTTCACGTTTCTGTTTGGCCGCTAGCGGGCGCTGCGCTACCATGCGGCATCGCCCGCGGCCTTAGGTCAGCACATGTTCAGCGACGCTACCGACGCGGTGCAACTCGAGAGCATCCGCACCGTCTATCGACAATTGCCGTTGACGCTTGGCGTCTCGGTACTGCTCGCCCTGATCACCGCCAGGGTGCTGTATCCGGCAGGATCGACCCCGGTTGCGATCTGGCTGACCGTGTTCGGAGGGATGGTGGTGCTGCGGGCCGCGGCCTGGTGGCGCTTCATCCATGCCTCGGCCGAGCGGCGGCAGTCGCGCGTCTGGGCGCGGGCGGTGGTGGCCGGCTCGCTCGCCTCCGGCCTGCTCTGGGGCGCCAGTTGCGTGTTCCTGATGCCGTGGGAAGCGCCCTATCCGATGTTCGCCGCTTTCGTGATCGGCGGCATGAGCGCCGGCTCGATCACGGTGAACGCCGCCCATCTGCCGAGCGTCGCCGCCTTCGTCCTGCCGGCGGTGCTGCCGCTGGCCGGCCGATTGGCGTGGCATCAAGGTCCGCTTGCCATCCCGATGGCCTGCATGACGCTGCTGTATGCCGCCACCCTGCTGCTCTCGGCCTGGCGCTTCGCCCGGGAATTCGCCGCCGGCGTGCGGGCGCGGCAGGCGCTTGCCGCCCGCTCGGCGGAACTTGCCGCCACCAATGCCCGGTTGCGCGCCGAGATGGCCGAGCGGGAGGGGGCCGAGGCGGCGCTCCGCCAGGCGCAGAAGATGGAGGCGATCGGCACCCTGACCGCTGGCGTGGCGCATGATGTGAACAACGTGCTGACCGTGATCCGGGGGGCGGCCGACGTGCTGCGGCGGCGGCTCAGTCATGCGCCGGCCCATCTGCGGCAGGTCACCGCCATCCTGCGCGCGGCCGACCGGGGCGCGGCACTGACCCGCCGTCTGCTCGCCTTCGCGCGCGAGCAGACAGTGGCCCCGGAGCCGCTGGATCCGAACGCCGCGCTGCAGGGCATTTCCGGCCTTCTGGCCGCCACGCTGGGCAGGTCGCTGCGCGTCGTGCTCGACCTGGATGAGACGGTGCCGCGGACGTTTGTCGACCGCAGCGGCTTCGAGCACGCGATCCTCAATCTTGCCATCAATGCCCGCGACGCGATGCCCGCTGGCGGCACGCTGACCTTGCGCACATGGGGGACGCAGTTGCCCGGCGACGAGGCATCGGGGCTGAAGGCCGGCGTCTATGCGGTCGTGGCGGTGGCCGATACCGGCAGCGGCATGTCGCCGGCGGTGCTGGCGCGCGCCTTCGACCCGTTCTTCACCACCAAGCCGGTCGGCCAGGGGACCGGCCTGGGCCTGAGCCAGGTGCATGGCTTCGCGCGGCAATCGGGCGGTCTTGTCCGGATCGAGAGCGCGCCGGGGCAGGGGACGACGGTCCTGCTCTACCTGCCGCAGGCCGATGTCGAGACGGTCGCCGCGCCCGCCCTGCCGGAAAAGATCGCCCCGCTCCCAGAGCCGGCCGATACCGGGCAGATCCGCCATGTCGTGCTGCTCGACGACGAGGACCTGGTGCGCGAGGTGGTGGCCGAGTTGCTGGAGGGGGCCGGCTACGAGGTCGCTTCCTTCGCCCACGCCTGCGATGCCCTGCGCCGCATCGAGGCCGACCCGGACGTGGCGCTGCTGGTGACCGATCTTGGCCTGCCGGATTGCCGCGGCGACGAGGTGGCGCGGCGGGCGCGGCGTGTGCGGCCCACCCTGCCCGTGCTGTTCATCACCGGCTACAACGACCCGATGCTGGCCGACGAGCCCTGGCAACTGCACAAGCCGTTCGGCGAAGCCGACCTGCTGGAGACGGTGGGGCGGGCGCTGGCGGCGCACTCGGCGGCGGCGTAGCGCCGTCGCCGGCGCCGCCCGCCCGGCACGGCAGCCCAGACTTGCGGCAGGAGCGGGAAGGGCGGTCATGCGCCCATGAGTTTTTCCGCAACCGGCGGCAATTGACCCTGAGGATGCGCCCTCGCATCCTCGCCGCCCGCAATCGCAGCGCGAGCAGGCCATGAGCGACACGACCCAGGATGCCCCCCATGTTGCGCGCCGTGGCGGCCGCACGGCGCGCGGGGCTCGCCGGACGGGCGCGATCGCACAGAAGCCGTTCCGCCAGCCGCGCCGGCGCTTCCCGCCGACGGAAATCATCTCCGCCGACGAACTGGAGGCAATTCACCGCACCTCGCTCACCATCCTTGAGGAAATCGGCATGGATTTCCTCAATGCCGAGGCGCGCCGGCTGCTGAAGCAGGCGGGGGCCGACGTGGCCGGCGACGGCGAGCGCGTGCGCTTCGACCGCGGCCTGATCGAGGAGCGGATCAGGACCGCGCCGGCCACGTTCACGCTGCACGCGCGCAACCCGGCGCACAACGTGCGGCTCGGCGGCGACTGGCTGGCGTTCCCGCAGATGGCATCGGCGCCGAACTGCTCCGACGCCGATCGCGGAAGGCGACCGGGCAGCCAGGAGGATTTCCGCAACCTCGTGAAGCTCGGCCAGAGCTTCAACATCATCCACCTGACCGGCGGCTATCCGGTGGAGCCGGTGGACGTGCACGCCTCGGTGCGGCATCTCGACTGCCTGTCGGACTTCGTGAAGCTGACCGACAAGGCGTTCCACGCCTATTCGCTCGGCCGTTCCCGCATCCTCGACGGCATTGAGATCGCGCGCATCGGCCGCGGCATCAGCGAGGAGCAGTTGCTGCGCGAGCCGAGCCTGCTCAGCATCATCAACTCCTCCTCGCCGCTCAGGCTCGATGATCCGATGCTGCAGGGCATGATCGAGATGTCGAGCCGCAACCAGATCATCGTGATGACGCCGTTCACGCTGGCGGGCGCGATGGCGCCGGTGACGGTGGCGGGGGCGCTTGCGCAGCAGAACGCCGAGGCGCTGGCCGGCATCGCGTTCTGCCAGATCGTGCGGCCGGGGTCGCCGGTGATCTATGGCGGGTTCACCTCGAACGTGGACATGAAATCCGGCGCGCCGGCGTTCGGCACCCCGGAATACATGAAGGCGCAGATCGTCGGCGGCCAGTTGGCGCGACGCTACAACATTCCCTATCGCACCTCGAATGTCTGCGCCGCCAACACGGTCGATGCGCAGGCGGCGTATGAGAGCGTGTTCTCGTTGTGGGGCGCGGTGATGGGCGGCGGCCATTTCATCAAGCACGCCGCCGGCTGGCTGGAGGGCGGGCTGACCTGCAGCTTCGAAAAGACCGTCGTCGATATCGACCTGCTGCAGATGGTGGCGGAGT
>JAJZVE010000622.1 GCA_021845835.1 Pseudomonadota bacterium
CGATCCGCGGCAGCTCCTGCATGACCACGCGCCCGGCGCCGATGTTGAGGTGACCGACCTCGGAATTGCCCATCTGCCCGTCCGGCAGCCCGACGTCGCGGCCGGAGGTGCGCAGGAGGGCATGCGGGCATTCCAGCCACAGCCGGTCGAAATGCGGCTTGCGGGCGAGCCGCACGGCGTTGTCGGCGCTCTCCTCGCGCCAGCCGAAGCCGTCGAGAATGACCAGCATGACGGGGCGCGGCACGGCGTCAGGCATCGGGCGGGTCCTCTGGCGACGAAGGCTGACACGTAAGGCCTTCGTCGCGCCACAGCAACGCGCGTCAGGGGCGGCCGGCGCGGTGGTAGGGATGGCCGGCGGCGATGCTCTGGGCACGATAGAGCTGCTCGGCCAGCATGACCCGGGCCAGCGCGTGCGGCCAGGTGAACGGGCCGAGCGAGAGCACGGCATCAGCACGGGCGAGCACGCGCGCCGCCAGCCCCTCGGCGCCGCCGATCAGGAACGCGAGCGGGCGGGCGGTACCGCGCCAGGCGGCGAGTCGGGTGGCGAGGCCCGCGCTGCCCGGCGCCTCGCCCGCCATGTCGAGCACGATGGCGAAGGCGCCGGCGGGCAGCGCGGCGAGCAGCGCGTCGGCCTCGCGGCGCTTGATCTCGGCCGGCGCGCCGCGGCCGTCGGCGAGCTCGGTCAGCGCGAGACGGGGACGCAGGCGCACGGCATAGCGGGCGAACAGCTCTGCCTCGGCGCTGCGGCCGAGGCGGCCGACGGCGATCAGATTGTCATCCGGCATGGCGGCAGCATGGCGGGGCAGGGCGCGCAGGACCAGCCCGCCGCACGCCGTCCGCTCGCACCGGATTGACGACGGCACGGCCATGTTCGCCCGCTGATCGGGGCGCGGGCCGTGCTAAAGGCGATTTCATTCGACGGCGCGGCCGGAGGAGGCAACGAAACCGATGCGCATCCCCTGCGCCGCGGTTGTGCTGGTGGCGGCGGGCGTGGCGGGGTGTTCGACGCCGCCGCCCGCTGCCACGGGCGCGCCGCTCGGCGCCGCCGAGATCGCCGCCCTCTATGCCGCACCGCACCGCGAGGACGGGGTGGTGGTGGGGGGCGCCCATGTCGGCGCGCACTGGACGAAGTGGACCAAACCGGACGGCAGCATGGAACTCAGCGCCGCCCACGGGCTGTTCGCCGACAGCGGCACGTTCGTCCTGCGCGGCAACGCGGTGTGCGCGAGGTGGGAGCAGATCGACCACGGCCGCGAGAACTGCATGCACCTCGTCCGCAGCGGTCCCGACGAGTACACCACCATCGGCCCGGACGGGCAGCCGGGATCGCGGTTCAAGGTGAAGCCGCCGTAGCGGCGACGCCGGCGGCGTTCACATCGACGTCGCCGGCCCGTCGTCCAGCTCCGCGCCCCACATCTTCTCCAGCGCGTACATCTCGCGCGCGTCCGGCTTGAACAGATGCACGACGATGTCGCCGGCGTCGATCAGCACCCAGTCGGCACCGGCAGCACCCTCCACCTGGATGCGCCGGAGGCCGGCTTTGTGCAGCTTTTCCTCCAGGTGCGTCGCCATCGCCGTGATCTGGCGGTCGGCCAGCCCGGTCGCGATCACCATGCGGTCGGCGAAGGAAGCGCGACCGGCGAGGTCGAGCGTCACGATCTGCTCGGCCTTGTCGTCCTCCAGGCTGGTGACGATGACCTGCTGCAACTGCTCCAGCCGCGCCCGCTCGGCCGGTTCGCGGGCGGCGCCGCGGGCGCGGCCGGCGGCGACCGCCTTCTTGCGCGGCGTGCCGGGGGGCGCGGGCAGTTTCGGCCTGGCCGGGAGGCGTACGGGGACAGCAGCGCGGCGGCGCGGCGGCGCGGCGGCGCGCGGCGGCGGGCCGGGCGGCTCCTCAGGCGGCGAGGGTGGGGCGGGCGGCTTGCGGGCGATGGTCGGACACTCCTGTTGCGGCGGCGCGGATCGCGGTCGCGGAGGCGGGATGCTCGGCGGCGGGCAGGAACACCCAGCACGGCGGCGCCTGCCGCGCCAGCGCCGGCGCCGCGCGTGCCGGCAGGCGGGCATGGCGCAGCCGCCGCGCCGCCTGCCCGGCCAGCGCGGCGTGGTTGTAGCCGGGCCGCGGCAGTACCGCGAAGCCGGTGCCGCGTGCAATGCGCATCCAGTGGGTCCAGCGTGGCAGTTGCGCCAGGTTGTCCGCCCCCATCAGCCAGACGAAGCGCGCGCGCGGGAACCGCTGCCGCAGCGCCGCCAGCGTCGCCACGGTATAGCGGGTGCCGAGCGCGGCCTCGATCGCGGTCGCGACGATGCGCCGCCCGTCGGCGATGGCGCGGGCGGAGGCGAGGCGCTGCGGCAACGGCGCCATGCCGCGTGCCGGCTTCAGCGGATTGCCCGGCGACACCAGCAGCCACACCTGTTCCAGTCGCAGCCGCTGCCGCGCCATTTGCGCAATGTGGCGGTGGCCGGAATGGGCGGGATTGAACGAGCCGCCGAGCAGGCCGATGCGCACGCGCCGCCGGTCGCCCCATCTCGGCAGGCGATCGGGCGTCGCCGCACGTGTCGCGGCGGCGGTCAGGGGCGCACCTGTCCCTGGCCGGTGACCAGGTAGCGGTAGGTCGTCAACTGCTCCAGCCCGACCGGCCCGCGCGCGTGGATGCGCCCGGTGGCGATGCCGATCTCGGCGCCGAAGCCGAACTCCCCGCCGTCGCAGAACTGCGTGGAGGCGTTCCACATGCCGACGGCACTGTCGATGCCGGCAAGGAACCGCTCGGCCGCCGCCGCATCCGCGGTGATGATGGCGTCGGTATGCTCGCTGCCGTGGCGGCGGACATGCGCGATGGCGGCATCGACGCCATCGACCACCGCAACCGACAGCACGGCATCGAGCCATTCGGTGTCGAAATCCGCCTCCGTCGCGGCGGGCAGGTCGGGGCAGATCGCGCGGGCGCCTGCATCGGCGCGAAACGCGCAGCCGCCGGCGCGCAGATCGGCGACCAGCACCGGCAACAAGGCGGGGGCGATGGCGGCGTCGATCAGCAGCGTCTCGGTCGCGCCGCAGATGCCGGTGCGGCGCAGCTTGGCGTTGTGCAGCACCCGCCGCGCCATGTCCGCATCGGCGGCGGCGTGGACATAGGTGTGGCAGATGCCCTCGGCATGCGCGAGCACCGGCACGCGCGCCTCGGATTGCACGCGGCGTACCAGGCTTTTGCCGCCGCGCGGGATGATGAGGTCGATCAGGCCGGCGGCGCCGAGCATGGCGGCGACATAGGCGCGGTCGGCATCGGGCGGCACCTGCACGGCGGCATCCGGCAGCCCGCTGGCGCGCAGGGCGGCCTGCAGGGCGGCGTGGATGGCGCGGGCGGAGTGCCGGCTGTCGGAGCCGCCGCGCAGGATCACGGCGTTGCCGGACTTGAGGCACAGTCCCGCCGCGTCGGCGCCGACATTGGGCCGGCTTTCGTAGATCATGCCGATGACGCCGATCGGGGATGCGATGCGGCGGATGCGCAGGCCGTTCGGCCGTGACCAGTCGGCGAGCACGCGGCCGAGCGGATCGGGCAGCGCGGCGATCGCTTCCAGTCCCTCCGCCATCGCCGCGATGCGCGCCGGCGTCAGCGCCAGCCGGTCGCGGAACGCGGCGCTGCCGCCGGCGGCGTCGAAGGCGGCAAGGTCGGCCGCGTTGGCGGCGACGATCGCGTCGGTGGCGCCGCGCAGCGCGGCGGCGGCGGCGCGCAGCGCCGCGTTGCGCGCCGCTGCCGGT
>JAJZVE010000623.1 GCA_021845835.1 Pseudomonadota bacterium
CGAATTCCCCGACCCGCACAACATCGATGTGCGCCGCCTGCATCAGCGCAAGATCCTTCGGCCAGCGCGACTCGGGCCACTGCTCCGGATACCACGCCGTGCCGAGCAGTAGTGGAGGCGGCGCCGCAATGCGGGTACCGGCATGTGCCGCCGCGCCGGCGAGCAGGCTCCCCGTCAGCGACAAGCCTAGTACCAGCGCGCGGGCGCAGCGCCCGCGCAGACGCGTTGACCAATAACCCTCAGACTTCAATGGCACGGGCATCTCCGGATTGCGGGCCTGCGGTGGAGAACCCCACCGGGAAGGCAAATTCCATATGCTGCCAGTGTATGCCATATTCTGAGATCTCTTCTATAAAGCCCAAAAACTTTTGAAACAATGCTCACGAATATGAGATAGTGAGTGAAAATTATGAGATACTGACTGTAATTGCTAGATACCAACATTAAATATGGGGGAACCGAGTCATCCAGGATGCAACGGTGCCCGCTCATCTATCCCCTGGACGAGTACTGCCATGCAAAAATCTTTGCTGTCCTGCCTGACTCGATTCACCGCCGCGAGCCTGACCTTGGCTTGCCTCCTGCAGCTGCCCGCGCCGGCTCAGGCCGGGGCCGCGAAACCCGCGGCCCCGGCATCGGCGCATTACAGTGTCGGGCGATTCGCGATCGGGGCGCTGCTGACCAATCCCAGAACACGCGCGGTCCTGGACCACTACCTGCCGGGATTCAGTGCCACACAACTTGCCGAATTCGCGCGGCATGAGACGCTGAAGGAAGCGCAGGACTACGATTCGGGCCTGCTCACGAACACGGTCCTGGCCAAGATCAATGCCGCACTGGCAAAAATTCCCGCTAGCGCGGTGGCCGTGGAGGTCTCGCAACCCCCCAATGGCCAGACGGATATTCCGAATGCCGAACTCGACCCCGCGCGCCACCTGAAGCGTTCCCAGCTGGAAGCCGTCCTGCACCGGCCGCTGCCCGAACAATACATCTGGACGTATCCCCACACGGCGCACAGCTTCGATCTCAAGCCACATTATTTCCGCAGCACGTTCGACCTAGCGTCGCTTCCCGCGCACGCTACGCTTTATCTGGCCGGCCCGCGGCAGGCGACGATCTATCTCAACGGCAAGGTGGTCGGCCACTACCAGGAAAATCTGGATTTCGCCATGAACGTCGGCATCCGGGTGTACGAGCACGACGTAACTCGGCTGCTTCATACCGGGAAGAACGTACTGGCCATCGAAGCGGTGCGTGGCCCGCATGCCGGCAACGAGGCGCAGTCCCCGATCAGCCGGCACCTGCGCGCCGGGAAAGTGCTGGCGGCGATGATCGTTCCGGCGGCGCGCGGCATTGAGGCGCCGCCCGTGATGATGAGCAATGCCCATTGGCGAGCCACTGCACAGCGGGCGCCGGCGGACTGGCAACAGACCGGCTTCAATGATTCCGCCTGGCGGAAGGTCGATGACCTCGGCGGCATCGAGAGCGCGATCGGCCTGTTCCAGGCGAATGCCGATGCCGGTATGTACGCTTGGCCCGGTTACCAGGGCATCTCGCCGTTTCTCGCCCAGTTTCCGCTGAAGGCGATGGAGGTTCGACGCGTCTACGCCGGGCTCGGCACGCTCAAAAACGTGCACGCGCTGATCGCAGGCGCGCACGGCGGTCCATTCACCGTCACCCTGCCCACCCAACACGTCGCTCCCGCCAATGCTCCGCAAGTGATGCTGGATTTCGGGCGTGAAGTCACCGGTCGGATCGAGCTGCAGTCGGACTCGAATGCGCCCGCCGAGGTGACGGTGCGGTACGGTGAGTCGGCCGCCGAAGCGCTGCTGCAGCCGTATCTGGGCGCCGATCCCATCTACATTCCGCCCCATGGAACGGCATACGGACCGAAGAGCGCGTTCCGCTACGTCGTCATCCGCTTTACCGGCGGGCGCTCGACCCGTTTCCGCGCGATCCGCCTGGACGGCATCGCCTATCCGGTCAAGTACCGGGGCTCGTTCGAATCGTCCAGTCCATTGCTCAACAAGATGTGGACGATCGGCGCGTACACGGCGCACCTGTGCATGCAAGACGACATCTGGGATGCGCCCAAGCGCGATCGCAATCGCTGGGCGGGGGATCTCGACGTCAGCGGCCGAACGATCGAAGACGTGTTCGGCACGCATTTCCTGATGCAAACGACGCTCAATCGTCTGCTTGGTCCCGCACCGATCAATAAGCACGTGAATGGAATTCCCGGCTACTCGGCGCTGTGGGTGAATACGGTTTTCAATTATTACCTCCATACCGGATCGACGAAGGAACTCAAAACCATTCATACGCGATTGGTCGAGCTCCTCAACTACATGGAGAAGGATCTCAACCACCATGCGCTGTTCTCGGACCTGAGCCACGGCTGGCCGTTCGTCGACTGGTCGCCGGGCATGCACAGCTATGACCGGCAAACCCGCATGGCGACGCAGTTTGAATACTATCAAGCGTTCAAAAACGGGGCCTATTTGCTGCGTGTTCTGCACGACGACAAGAACGCGCGGAGGATGGCCGCGGAGGCCGCTGCGCTCAAGGCGGCTGCGCAGAAATACATGCTGAATGCGCACAGAACATTCGGCGGCCGTTGGCAGCCGAACGCTTACGCGGTGCTCTCCGGGGTCGCAAACAGGGATCAATATGCCGCGATCTGGCGCCACGTGCTGTCGCAGGTCGGAACGCCGAAGTACCGAACGTACGTCATTACGCCCTATTACAATTTCTACGTCGTGAGCGCGATGGCCAGGATGAACCACAGGCGCGCGGCGCTCAATTGGATCCGCCAATTCTGGGGCGGCATGGTGAAAGAAGGCGCGACCAGCTTCTGGGAGGGTTACAACCCCACTTGGTTCAAGGGATTTCTGTATCAGGCCAACCTGCAGGCCGACGACGAGTGGGGGTTCCACGTGAGTCTCGCGCACGGCTGGTCGAGCGGAGTCACACCGTGGCTGATGCGCCAGGTGTTGGGAATCCGGCCGACGGCGGGCGGCTTCGCGAAAGTCGACATCCGTCCCGACCTGATCGGACTGAAGTGGGCCAAGGGCGCCGAGCCGACGCCGCACGGATTGCTGCGCGTGGCAATCCGCGACCACAACGGCTACGTCACCACGATTCACCTGCCGCCACAGATCGAGGCGAGCGTCTCGGTGCCGGTTTCCGCTCCCGATGCGAAGCTGATGGTCAACGGCAGGCCGGCGGCCAGCGTGTCCGCCGACGGCGGCAGGCGCGCCGTGGTGACGCTGAGCCGGCCGGGAAAGTACATTGTGACGAGCCGTTAGCGGTTCGCCGCCCCGCGCGTCCGATCAATGCCCCCGCGCCGGCTTCCGCCGGGCGCGGGGGCACGGCGGATCTCAGTCCACACGCGCCGCGCCGAGCGTGCACGAGCACGTGCGCCCGCGCTTCTCCTGCCTGCGACCCCCGTATGCGCGCATCGATGCGGTGCTGCACCCCGTCGGCTTCATCCTGGCGAGTGATCGCCGCTTCTGCGGCCCGGCGTCGGCGGATCACGCAGCTCGCCGTCGCGCGGTTTGTGCCGCCCTCCGGTCGGTAGGTGGCCGTGCTGCGCTTCGCGCCAAGTTCTCTTTTCGGCCTATTGATGGTCAGATGGTTCACGGCCCCTTCCGGCCGCGACCCAGTGCGTCGCGGCCGGGGAGCATGCCATCGGGAACTGCCGATGCGCTTGGCAGACGATGGCGTATTTTGCTCAGAAGCGGT
>JAJZVE010000624.1 GCA_021845835.1 Pseudomonadota bacterium
CTCTTTCTCCTCCGCGAGGTCGAGCAGTCCGCGCACCTCGTCAAGAGAGAAGCCGAGTTCCCGTGCCCGGCAGATGAAGGCGAGGCGTGCGATTTCGGCGGGGCCGTAAACCCGACGGCCACTCCCAGTGCGTCGCGGCTGACGTAGAACTCCGATTTTTTCATAGAAGCGGATCGTGTCGATGCCACAGCCGATTTGCCACGCAACCTTGCCGATCGGCTCCAACGGACCATCCGGCCTGACAGGCGATACGCGGTTTTGGCGGTCATTTACCTTGCTCACGACATGCCCCTTGATTCTGGAGTTACTCCAGGACCTATCTAGACCATCGTGAGATGAATTTGGAGGGGTCATGCGTTTCCGGCCAGGTAATGTTTCCCGCGCCCCGCCCAGCCATGGGTGGGCCGGCGATGATCCTGCCGGTGGCCAAAAGTGTCCTGGGGCGGCCTTGGTATCGGAATGCCGCGGATGTTCGCGCCATGGCTCGCACCTGGGCTGCAGAAGGAGTTCAGGCCATGGCCGCATGTTGTAATCGTTCGGATACCGGCGTCCGGATCAACTGGCGGCGCCTATTGACCAATCGCGTGACGATCATTGGTAGCCTTACTCTCGCCGTGGGTGGTGGTCTTGCCGCCGGAGGCTGGAGTTGGCTGGTGGCGGCCGGCGTCGCGCCTATCATCCTGACGATCCTACCCTGCGCTGTCACTTGCGGCCTTGGACTCTGCGCGCTGGGTCTGTGCAGCCGATCGGAGTCAGATGTTGCGCCAGCCTGTGACACCGCCATCCAAAATGGCGCGGCCATAAGCCGCCGGGATGATCCAATGCCGTCACCTGCCGCTCCGGTGGTCGTCAGACACCGAGATCAGCAGTCACTTGAAACACACAACATCACTCGCACCGGAACCATAGGAGATCTGGCATGACGTCTCTCGCCGTACGCGTGACGGGCATGACCTGCGAGCACTGCGCCCGCACTGTCGAGAAGACCCTCAACGGCCTTCCGGGCATCCGGGCGACTGTCGCCTACGATCGCGGGACCGCGCAGATCGACGGCGCCGATGGTCTCGATCTCGCGGCGCTGAAAGCCGCGCTTGCACCACGCGGCTATGGGCTGGAGAGGCTGACCGCTGACACCGCGCGCGGCACCACTGTCCCGCACGGAGGTGGGCTGCGTATCGCCATCATCGGCAGCGGCGGCGCTGCCTTCGCGGCTGCGATCTGGGCGGCCGAAGCGGGCGCGCGGGTGACCATGATCGAACGGGGCGAGGTCATCGGCGGCACCTGCGTCAATGTCGGCTGTGTGCCCTCGAAGATCACCCTGCGGGCGGCCGAGATCCGGCATGAGCGCGGGTACCATCCGTTCGACGGTATCGCCCGCAGCCAAGAACTGGTGGACCGGCGGGCCTTGCTCGCCCAATTGCGCGGGCGGGTGGACGCGCTGCGCGGCGCGAAGTACCAGAAGATCATCGATGACAATCCGGGGATCACGCTGCTGCGTGGCGAAGCGCGTTTCGACGACGCCCATACGCTCACCATTACCGACCACGCTGGAACATCGACACGGCTAGCGCCGGATCGCATCCTCATCGCGACCGGCGCCGCGCCGACGATCCCACCGATCCCAGGCTTAGCGGAGACGCCCTACTGGACCTCGACGGAAGCCCTGTTCACCGAGGAGCTTCCTGCGCGGCTGGCGGTGATCGGCTCGTCCTTCGTGGCCCTCGAACTGGCGCAGGCATATCGCCGTCTCGGCGTCGACGTGACCGTGCTCGCCCGCAGCACCCTGCTCACGCGCGACGATCCCGAACTCGGCGCGGCGCTACAGGGGGCGTTTGAAGCCGAGGGCATCCGTGTTCTCAACGAAACCCAGGTTCAGCACGTCGCCTATGAGGCTGGTCGTTTCACCGTGGAGCTCGGCACCGGGCGCATAGAGGTCGAGCGGCTGCTGGTGGCGACAGGACGCCGGCCCACTACCGGAGGACTTGGCCTTGAGCAGGTCGGTGTCACCACCGATCGCAACGGCGCCATCGTGGTCAACGATCATCTGCGGACATCGGCCGCGAATATCTACGCGGCTGGCGATTGCAGCACGATGCCGCAGCTCGTCTATGTCGCGGCGGCTGCCGGCACACGGGCAGCGATCAATATGACGGGTGGAGACGCCAGCCTCGACCTCTCGGTGGTCCCCGCCGTGATCTTCACCGACCCGTCGGTCGCGACGGTTGGAATGGACGAGGGACAGGCGAGAGCAGCAGGCATTGAGACCATCACACGGCGCCTCGATCTGGAAAACGTGCCCAGAGCACTCGTGAACTTCGACACGCGGGGGTTCGTGAAACTAGTTGCCGAAGCCGGCAGCAATCGGCTGATCGGCGCACAGATTCTCGCCCACAATGCCGGGGAAATGATCCAGACCGCAGCACTCGCCATCCGGCATCGCATGACGGTGCAGGAGCTTGGCGATACGCTGTTCCCGTATCTGGTGATGAGCGAGGGGATCAAGCTCGCGGCACAGACCTTCACCAAGGACGTGAAACAACTCTCCTGCTGCGCAGGGTGAGCACGATGCAGGCCGAAGGCAAGGCGGCACGAGGATGGGTTCATGACCACGAAAGGGCAATACGCATGACAAAAACCAACAACCTCCTTCACCGCCGGTTCCTGCCGCTCGGGAAACCGCTATTGGCTGCACTGGCGCTCACCGGCCTGGTCTCCGCGACCGCAGTCGCCGCGCCAACAGGCAAGATGGGACCAACCAATGCTCCGACGCCGCAGAACGTGGTTGCGCCCAATGCGCCGTTCACCGCCGACGGGAAGACCGTCGAGCTGAAAACCTATGTGGGCCATCCACTCGTGGTCTGGCAGGTCACCACCTGGTGCCCGAGTTGCAAGGCCGGGCTCAGGACCTTCGCACAGCATCAGGCAGAGATCGACAAGTCGGACATCACGATCCTTGTGCTCCGCGACTACAAGAATGGCGGCTATTCCGGCCCCAGCATGCATAACTTCGTCGAGCAGGCGGCACCGACGCTTCTGCACGATTCGCATTTCGTGATCGGAGACGACACGAAGGCGTTGTTCGACATCTACAACCCGCACAAATTCGTCGATGTTTACCAGGTGATCGCGCCGGACGGGCACGTTGCTGTGGTTTCCTCGACCCCCTCCGTCACCTTCGGCAAGATCGAAAGGTTTATCAAGCCAAAGACCGGATCATGATCGCCGCCTTCTATCAGCGCGCGGAGATGGTGCCGCGCGCCTTGCAGTTCGCACTTGGTTCCCGCCGGGCCGTGATCGGGACGATGGTCCTGTTTGTCGCGGCGCTCGGGTTCTATGCGATGCTGCTGCCCGCCACCAGCACGGGCGGTGTCGTCGGATTAGTCTCGCTTCGCTTCCTGACACCAGGCCAGTTTGTTCTGGCGCTGATCATGGCAGCGCTTCTAGCGCTCACGGTGACGCTCGGCGTTTACGGCATCCGACAGGGGGCACGGGTGGGGCCGACTGGCACCGTGCTGGGCGCGGTGCTGGCAACCTTGCCTGCGCTGCTCTGCTGTACCCCGATCCTGCCACTGGCGATTGCAACCATCGCCTCTGTACTACCGGCTGTCGGGCAGCTCGGTCTGCCGATCCAGGGCTTCATTGCCACCCATGAAGGTGCAATCTACGGGGTGGCGATCGCCCTCATGCTCTGGGGCCTCTATTCCAGCGCCCGGCGGGCGCTGTCCTGCGCCTGCTGAACTC